>JAAYAQ010000501.1 GCA_012719295.1 Candidatus Hydrogenedentota bacterium
ACCCGGCCCGGTGTGCGGAGCCGGGGTATTGGCGGGGCGCTCTACGAGACGGTGCGCGAATACTGTGCCCAACTGGGGGCCAGGGGGCTGTACCTGGAAGTCCAGCCGGATGAGCCCGCGCTCACCCCGGACCCGGAGGAACTGAAGGAGAGCCGTCAGCGGGTCCGATTCTACGAACGGTACGGGGTGCGGGTCATCGAGGGTACGCAATACCACGCCTTCGTCGGGGAACCACCCACATCGGCCTTACTGCTGTTCGACGGCCTGGGGCGGACGGAGTGCCTCGCGCGCAGCGACGCGCGGCGGGCCGTGGAACTGATTCTGACTCGCAGGTTTGGTCACGTGGTGGATCGCGCGTATGTTCGCAGGGTGCTTGACTCGTTTACCGACGATCCGGTGCGGTTCCGGCCTTTCCGCTATCAGAAGCCGACACCGGAGCCGGTGGCGGTTCGTCCGGGCGCGTTGTCCGGGGCGTTTGCCATGGTTCGGCCGCCGCGCCACGAGATTCACCACGTGCGGGAGCGCGGGTATTTCGAACATCCGGTGCGGGTGCAGGCCCTCTGCGAAAGCCTTGGCGCGACGGGGCTGTTCACCAGCGTGCCGCTGAAACCCCACGGGCGGGGGCCGCTGGCGGCGGTGCACGATGCCGAATTCCTCGAATACCTGCGCGACGTCTGCGGCCGGATCAAGACGGGGCGGCCCGTCTATCCCGACACGTTTCCGCTGCGGGCGCCGGACCGGCGTCCCAAACGGCTGCTGGTGCAAGCGGGGTACTACTGCCTCGACGCGGGGACGCCGCTGTACCGTAACGCGTATGTCGCGGCGCGTGATGCCGCCGACGCCGCCCTGACGGCCGCCGATGAGATCCTGGCGGGCCGGCGCCTGGCCTATGCGGTGTGCCGTCCTCCCGGACACCACGCGGGCAGACGGTTTTTCGGCGGGTTCTGCTACTTCAACAACGCGGCGATCGCGGCCCGGTACCTCAGTGCACAGGCAAAAACGGCGATCCTGGACATCGATTTTCACCACGGAAACGGCACGCAGGACATCTTCTATGACCGGGACGACGTCTTCACGGCTTCGATTCATGGACATCCCGACCATGCGTATCCCTATTTCACGGGGTTCGCGGACGAGACGGGCGCCGGCCGGGGCCTGGGCTTCAACCGGAATTTCCCCGTGCCTCCGCGGACTGAAAACGAAGCCTATCTGAGGGTTTTCGGGAAAGCGCTCGATGGCATCGCCGCGAAGAAACCGGAAATCCTGGTGGTCAGCGTAGGATTCGACACGATGAAGGGCGATCCGACCGGTACGCTGCTGTTGACTTTGGAGGCGTTTCGCGCAATGGGAGAACGTCTTGCCGGGTCGGGGCTGCCCCTGCTGGTGATTCAGGAAGGCGGCTACAACGTGCGCAACATTCGGCGCAGCAGCGTGGCGTTCTTCTCAGGGTGCGCCGAGTCTGGTTGATTCTCCCCGCCGTGCAACGTCCTTCCGGGGAATGCAACAGTATCCCGCGATTGTTGTGTAACCATAAAAAGCGAATTAACTTACAGAGGTGATCATGCGACGTGCGGCAGTTCTTTCGGCCATGCTGGTGCTGGTTTCGGGTGTTGCGTTCGCGCATGTGGGCGCGCATCCCTCAGTGCACGATACCGTTGCGGGAATTGTCCAGCGAATGCAGAAAGAGATTCCCGTGGACCAGCTCACACGCATCACGCTCGACGAGGTGCTGGAGTTCCTCACTCCGGAAGAGCGTGAGATTCTCGGCAATGAACACCTGGTGTTTACGGTGAACGTGCCCGTGGTCCTCACCGTCTTCCGTCAGGCCGAGCCCGCGGAGGTCGTGTTCTGGCTCGACGAGCGCGGGTTCGAGAAGACCGGATTCACGGCTGAATCCGGCGGCGATGTGTATGAAGGCTGGCAGAAGTCCTTTGACGCGGGGGAGATCGGTCTCGGAGTGAATTCTCTCACCGGCAGCGGAGACCATTATTTCGTATGTCTCACGCCCCGGAACCCTGCGGACCGAATCGAGTTGAGCGACATCTATCCGGGCCAGCACACGGTGGGAACGTTCCGTGCGGGCGAGCGGCCCTATGCCGGGTGGGACGAGCGCGTTCTGGAAAAGGTGCCCGCGGCGCTCGATGGTCATATCCTGCTGCGCGGCGATCAAGACAAGCGGCGCAGCGCGATGCTCACCAACATCTTCCGGGCCACCGACTATCCGGCGACGGTTGTGCCGGATCAGGTGGTGTTGACGTGGAGCGGTGACCCGCGCACGACGCAGGCGGTCCAATGGCGCACGACCGATATTATTGAAGCCGGTGCGGTGCGTTACCGGGCGGCCGGGAGCGGCGACTGGACCGTCGTCGACGCCGAAACCAAACCGCTGATCGCGTACAACACCGCCAATGACCCGGTCGTGAACCGGCATACGGCCGTGTTGACGGGCCTGGCGCCCGGCACGGTCTACGAATATGCCGTGGGCAACGGCACCGATGACACGTGGAGCAAGACGGCGACGTTCAAGACTGCGCCGTCCGGCGCCGAGCCGTTCACGTTCGTGTATATGGGCGATGCTCAAAACGGCCTGGACACCTGGGGCAATCTGGTGCAGAAGGCGTACGCGGAGGAACCCGAGGCCGCGTTTTACATCATGGCGGGCGACCTGGTAAACCGCGGGAACGAACGCGCCGACTGGGACAGCCTGTTCCAGAATGCGGCCGGAGTGTATGACCACCGCCCCGTGGTGCCCGCCATCGGCAACCACGAGTGCCAGGGCGAGCAGGGACCATGGATGTATCTGGAACTGTTTGACCTGCCCGAAAACGGCCCCGCCGGACTCCCGCCCGAGCGGGCCTATGCGTTTCACTACAGCAATGCCCTGTTTGTCGTTCTCGACTCAAACCTTCCCGCGGAATCCCAGACGGAGTGGCTCGAGGAACAACTTGCGGCCACGGAGGCCACATGGAAGTTCGTGGTCTACCATCATCCGGCGTACTCCTCGGGTCCCCGGCGGGACAACGCGGACATACGGGCGCTCTGGGGCACGCTGTTCGACAAGTACCACGTGGATCTTGCGCTGCAGGGGCACGATCACGCCTACCTGCGCACCTGGCCCATGCGCGACCAGAAGCGCGTGGATTCGCCGAGTGAGGGGACCATTTATATCGTTTCGGTGTCCGGCACCAAGTTTTATGAGCAAGGAGAATTCGACTACACCGAGTTCGGCATGACCAACGTCTCGACGTATCAGGTGCTCGACATTCAAATCGACGGGAACCGGCTCGCGTACAAGGCTTACGATATTGAAGGAAGCGTGCGCGACGAGTTTGTGATCGAGAAGTGACCTTTCGGGCCCGTCCGGTGCGCGGCGCGTGGTGACGTCCGAAAAGAACGGATTGCGCGGCGCCATCTCCTGTGAATTGTGCGAAAGGCCCGGGTTTGTCTGCCCTCCGCGTTGTGGGACGCATGCATCGCGTGGGATCAACCGTAACGTTCCGCATGCTGGCGTTTAGAGTGTGTATGGAGGGCGTGTATGTTTCGGATATTCATGCAGAGCTATGCGCGTTTTGCGCGCCTGGTGTTCTACTCGTTTTTCAGAAGCCGCGGGACCCTGGGGGAGTTGGGTCTGCGCCGGTTTGTGCTGCTGTGCTTCGTCGTGCCGTTGCTGTTTGTGTCGCAATCCGTGCACTGGCTGTGTTTTCTGGCGGATGAAATTCTCTTTTCGGCGTACCGGAAAGTAAAGGTGCGCGAGCCGCTGTTCATCGTAGGGGTGCCGCGCAGCGGGACTACCTTCTTTCACCGCCTGTTGAGCGGCGACGAAGGCCGGTTTACCACGATGACCCTGGGCGAGATCTATCTTGCGCCCTCGATACTGGAACGGCGCATCTGTCAGGGGCTGGGGCGGGTGGATGCCGCGCTGGGCGGGTTCGGCCGCGCCGCGGTGGAATCGCTTGACCGGCGCTTCTTCCGGAATTTGCGCAATCTTCATCCACAAAGCCTGTTCCTGCCCGACGAAGACGACCAGGTGCTGTTTCCCACGTTCCACTCCGCCTCGCTGGCCCTGCTGTTTCCGTTTGAGAGCGAGATGGCGCACCTGATGCGTTTTGACGAGGCCGCCCGGCCGGCGCTTCGACGGGATGTGATGTTCTTCTACCGCAGGATGGTGCAGCGCCATCTCTATGTTCACGGTCCCGACAAGCGCTATCTCTCGAAAAGCCCCGCGTTCTCGGTGAAACTGCGTTCCATCCGCGAGACGTTTCCCGATGTCAGGGTCGTGTGCAATGTGCGGTCGCCCTACGAATGCATCCCGTCGATGGCCAGTCTGGGGAAATTCTACTGGGACACCTTCGGTAACCGTCTGTACGAGCACGAATACCGGCGGCAGTTTCTCGAAATCAGCCACAGCTTCTATCAGGGCCCGATGCGTGTTCTGCCGGAATGGCCGGAAGACCAGTGCGCGGTACTGCCGTACGCCGAGCTGGTGGCGCAGCCGCGGGCTTGCGTGGAGGCGATCTACGCGCGGTTCGGTTGGCCCGTGAGCGGCGAATTCAGGGAATTCCTGGCCGGGCAGGAACGCAGAGAGCAGCGGTACAAGAGCAAACACGTCTATTCCATGGAAGAGCACGGCATCAGCCATGCCCTGCTCCTGGACCACATGCGCGATGTCTTCGACTTCTACGGATTCCCGACCCACCCGGACGCCGCCTAGCCGAACCCGGGGGCACGGCCTGTGACCGCTGGCATTGTTTACCGCCGGTATGGCATCGTTAGGTCCTGTTGTGTCCAGGCAAAGGAGTGGCGTCATGAAGCATCTGAACCGTCGTGATTTCATCAGGGCATTGGGGCTGACCTCACTGGCCGCCGGGGGGATGGGCCGCGTTCTGGCCGATCCGATTCACGAGGGCAGCCAGGTTGTTGACGGGATCACCGCGAGCGCGCGGGGGGGCGCGGCATTTCTGGAAGACGGCAAAGTCATCCAGCCTCGGCGCGAGGTGCCGGTGTTTCGCGACACCGACGTGCTGGTGGTCGGCGGCGGGACGGCGGGGGTGGTTGCCGCGCTCGCCGCACGGCGGGCGGGGGTCAACACCACGCTGGTCGAACGGTACGGCTGTTTCGGCGGCTTGTGGACGGCCGGGCTGGTGCTCATCGTTCTGTGCACGCATGTCCCGGGCGAGGGCAAGCGCAAGAAGATGGTCCAGGGGATTGGCGACGAGATCCTGGCGCGCATCAACAGTCAGAAACACGGTGCGATCGATTACAGCGCGGACGGTCCGCACGATGCCACGACGGACCCCGAGGTCACGAAATACGTGCTGGCCAGGATGTTGCGCGAAGAGGGGGTCGACATCGTCCTGCACAGCTGGGTCACGAACGCGATCATGGACGGCGACGCCGTCAGGGGTGTGCTCTTTGAGAGCAAGGCGGGGTGCATGGCGATCCGCGCGAAGGTGGTCATTGACGCCACGGGCGACGGGGATGTGTTCGATGCCGCCGGGGCGGAGAGCATCCCGCACGTGCACCGGATCGGCTTGGTGCACCGCCTGGGCAACGTGCCGGTGGGGCCGGCGCCGGAAGGCCTCAATCTGGGCGGGGCGACGCCGATCCCCGGCGTGCGCTGGGTAAACATGCAGGGCCCCCAGGGCGATTGCCTGGATGTGCAGACACTGACCAACTGCGAACTGGACGGACGGGACGCCATCTGGAACAAACTGAAGCAGATTCAGGAGACGCCGGGCTACGAAAACGTGTTTCTGCTGGACGTGGCGTCGCAATTGGGTGTGCGGGCGTCGCGCACGCTGGTGGGCACGCAGGAACTTCGATTGCAGGACACGCTCGAGCAGAAAGCGTATCCGGACGTGATCGGTGTCGGGGGCACCTACCCGTTCCTCAAGAACCTGCCCTGCCCAATTCCGTATGGGAGTCTGGTGCCGGTGCGGGTGGACAACCTGCTGGCGTCGGGACGGTGCGTTGCCGCGGACAACACGATGCTCAACTACACCCGCCTGATTGCCCCGTGCATGCTGACGGGACAGGCGGCGGGCGCGGCGGCGGCCCTGGCGGTGCAGGAAAACTGCACGCCCCGCACCGTGGATGTGGCGAAACTGCAAGGCCTGCTCAGAACACAGGGGGCGTATCTCGGATGACCTTTCTCCCGCCGCGCTCCGGCTGCCGCCTCGCGATGCTGGCGTTTCTGGCGGCGGGCGCGCTGTTTCTGCCGCCGGTCGTGTTGCGTTACGCACTTCCGGGACTGAGTCCGTTTCTGTTTGTGTGCGCGGCGGTGGCGGCGCGGCGTGTCGGGCTGCCGGCGCTGTTGTCGCTGCCCATGCTGGCCTTTGTTGTCAGGCGCAGACGGGGGTTCTGCCACTATTTTTGTCCGGTGGGATGGCTCGTGGAAGTGTGTGCAAGGACGCGGGCTTCGGCGAACTGCGAGTACGGGCGGGTGCCGCCGATCGGCCACTGGGTGGCGCTGCTGACGATTGGCGGTGCGGTGGCGACGCTGCCCCTGTTTCTTCTGGTGGACCCGCTGGCTCTGTTCACGGGTGCGGCGTGCGGCGCTCACGTGCCCTTGTCGATTCCTCAGCTTGCCTGTGCGGCCGGGCTGGCGGTGGTGCTCGTCCTGAGCGTGGCGTTTCCGCTGCTGTGGTGCAAGCGGCTGTGTCCTTTGGGCGCGACGCAGGAGTTGCTGGCTGAACTCAACGGCCTGTTTGCGCGCCGCGTCTCGGGGGCGCCTTCCGCGGCCCGGGAAAGCGACCTGCGGCTTGCACGCCGGGCCTTTTTCGGCCTGGGTGGAGGGATGGCGGTGTCGGCCCTGGCGGTTCGGGCGCCCGGTGTTGCGGCGTCCCGTTTACGGCCCCCCGGTGCGGTCGACGATGCGCGGTTCGCGACGCTGTGCGTGCGCTGCGGGAACTGTGTCCGGTCCTGTCCTTCCCGGATAATCCGGCCCGATGTGCAGCCGCCAAGTCTGACGAAACTGCTCGCGCCAACGTTGAGTTTTGAAGCGAATTACTGTCTTGAAACCTGCAATGCGTGCGGTCAGAACTGTCCTACCGGCGCCATCGCCGCGCTTTCTCTGGGCGCCAAGAATGCCTGCCGGATCGGGCTGGCGCGCATAGCGGAGACGGGGTGTCTGCTGGCTGTCGAGAAGGAATGCTCCGCGTGCGCGGCGATCTGTCCGCGCAGCGCCATTTTCGAGGAGTTCTCGCCGGAGACATACACGGCAATGGTGCGAGTGGATGCGCAGACGTGCACTGGCTGCGGGGCATGCGTGGCCGTATGTCCTCCGCGGGTGATCTCGGTGGCGCCGCTGGGCCTGCATGGCCATGCGGGCGAGAGCGGGGACGAAGATGCGCGCCTGGCAGACCGGCGGCCTGGCATGGCTGCGTTGTCTGAGCCTACTACCGGTTGAGGAGCCAGAGGTGGAAGTTCAGCACGCTCGCGAAGGACGTCCACAACGCGTAGGGGATCAGCAATGCCGAGCCCAGCTTTGTCGAGCGCCAGAACCACGCAATGAGAAACCAGGTCGAAACCGCGATGAAGAGGCAGTCCACAAACGCCACTCCGATGAGATGCCACCAGAAAAAGAGGGGCGTCCACAGGAGATTCGCGATGATGTTGACGGTGTAGAGCGTCAGGCCGAGCCAGCGCGTCTTGCCTTCGGATTTCAGGGCGAAAACAACGAACGCCGCCGCCATCATGATGTAGAGCGCGGTCCAGACCGGGCCGAAAATCCAGCCGGGCGGGTTATAGGCGGGTTTTGTCAGTGTGCTGTACCATTCCGATGGCATGGGTCGCTCCCTTCTGGGCCCCCTGGCCCGAGACTGGCGTTACGATAGACGCTCCGCCGGAACCTGGCAAGCGAAAACCCGGAGACGCGGGCGGTGATGCTACTCGTCCGCGGCGCGTTTGTGGAGGCGTTTGCGGTCTTCCACGCTCAGGACGGCTTTGCGTACGCGGATGAACCTCGGCGTGACCTCGACGAGCTCGTCGGGGGCAATCCACTCGAGGGCGGCATCGAGCGTGAGAATGCGGGGAACGTCGAGGCCGATGGCGTGGTCTTTGCCCGCGGCGCGGTGGTTGGTGAGGGCCTTGCGTTTGGTCGGGTTGCAGGGCAGGTCGCCCGGCCGGGCATGTTCGCCGACAATCTGCCCTTCGTACACGGGGTCGATGGGCGAAACAAACAACACGCCGCGCTGCTGGAGGTTTTCGAGGCTGTAGGAAGTGGCTTCCCCGGTGTCCATGCTGATCATGGAACCGCGGCTGCGGGTGGTGATGGGGCCGGACCAGCGTTCATACCCCGTGAACCGCGAGGCCATGATGCCGAGTCCGCGGGTATCGGTGAGCATTTCGCTGCGGTATCCGATGAGTCCGCGCGTGGCGATGATGAATTCGAGGCGGACCATGCCGGTGCCGCTGGTCTCGACATTCTGCAATTGCCCTTTGCGCTGGGAGACTTTTTCGATCACGGTGCCCTGGAACTCGATGGGCACGTCGATGACGAGCTCCTCGAACGGTTCGAACAGGGTGCCGGACGCGTCGCGGTGGGTGATGATCTCCGGGGGGGAAACACAGAGTTCCATGCCTTCCCGGCGCATTTCCTCGATCAAGATGGCGAGATGCAGTTCGCCCCGTCCGGAAACCTTCATGCCGTTGCCGCGGTCGGTTTCTTCAACGCGCAAGGCTACGTTGGTGCGCAGCTCGCGTTCGAGGCGGGTGCGGATCTGCCGGATGGTGACGGCGGCGCCGTCTTGCCCCGCGAACGGGCCGGTATTGACCAGGATCGTCATCGCAACGGTGGGCTCTTCGATATCGAGCGGGGGCAGGGCGCAGTCCTCGAGTTCGGGCGCGGCCAGGGTGTCGCCGATGCTGATGGCTTTGGGACCGGAAATGGTGACGATGTCGCCCGCCGAGATTTCGCTGCACGTCACGCTCTCAATGCCGCGGGTGACCCAGAGATGCACGGCGCGGTCGTCTTCGATGCCCGTCACCTCCCAGTCGTCGTCGGTGTTTTCGGTCTTTTGCCGGAGCCATTCGGCGCGGGTGCGGCGCGTGGTGATCCGGGTAATGGCGTCGCCGCGTTTGAGCCGGCCCTGGAGAACGCGTCCGGTGCCGGTGCGGCCGATGTGGTCGCGCCAGCCGAGGGTGCTGACCTGCATGAGGAACGGCGCCTCGAGGTTGGCCTCGGGCGCGGGCACGTGGTCGATGATGGTCTCGAAGAGCGCGTCCATGCCTTCATGCGCGTCCTGTTCGAGATCGCGGACGAGCCATCCCTGCAGTCCCGAGCCGTACAGCACCGGGAAATCGCACTGCCGGTCGTTCGCGCCCAGTTCGACAAAGAGGTCGAAGGTGAGGTCGAGCGCGCGGGCGGGATTGGCGCTGGGGCGGTCGGCCTTGTTGACGATAACGATCGGGCGCAGGCCCAGACGCAGCGCGCGCATGAGCACGTAGCGGGTCTGGGGCATGGGGCCCTCGTTGGCGTCGACCAGCAGGAGCACCGAGTCCACCATGGACAGGATGCGTTCGACCTCTCCGGAAAAGTCGGCATGGCCCGGGGTGTCGATGATGTTGATGCGGCAGCCATTCCATTCGACCGTGCAGTGTTTGGCGCGGATGGTGATGCCGCGTTCGCGTTCGAGTTCATTGCTGTCCATGACGCGTTCGGCGACGTGGGCGTTTTCGCGAAAGACGTGGGCCGCCCGGAAGATGCTGTCGATCAGGGTGGTCTTTCCGTGGTCGATGTGGGCGATAATGGCCACATTTCTGATCTTGTCGACGGCGGTCATGCGTCTGGTTTCCTCGCTGGTTACGGAGTTCCCGGGGGACAATCCGGGTATGCAAGAGAAAGGCCGCGAAGTTTAACCCATTTCACGGCCGTAACACAACTCAGGATCGGCCGGTCTGTCCGGATTACCGGGCCGCCATCAGCCGCCGGCCGCGGCGGCCGTTGCGCACGCCTTTTCGCCGGTTCTTGAACTCGCTGTGTTTATCGGCGTTGAACAGCGAAACCACGGGGACGGCGCCCTCCCATTCCTCGCGGGGGAGGTTTTTGCCGAGGGCGGTCTCGATCTCGCTGAGGGCCATGAATTCGTCGGGGCAGACAAACGTGATGGCGTCGCCCGAGGCGTTCGCGCGGGCGGTACGCCCGATGCGGTGGATGTAATCATCCGAACTGTTGGGAATGTCGAAATTGACGACGTGGCTGATGCCTTCGACGTCCAGTCCGCGCGCGGCCACATCGGTCGCCACGAGGACCTTGTACCGTCCTTTGCGGAACCCGTCGATGGCCTGGTCGCGCTGGCTCTGGGTGCGTCCGCCGTGGATGGCCTTTACCTTGAACCCGGCTTTCTGGAGGGCGCGGGCGGTGCGGTCGGTGCGGTGCTTGGTCCGCAGGAACACGAGGGCCGATTCCACCGCGGGTTCACTGAGGATTTTGGACAGCAATCCCAGTTTGCGTCCGTGCTCGACAGTATAGATGCCCTGCCGGATGGCCGCCGCGGGGGTGGCCGTCGCGCCCACGCTGATCCGGGCGGGCTGGTGAAGCATCTCGGCGGCGAGACGTTCGATGGGCTTGGGGAAGGTCGCCGAGAACATGAGCGTCTGCCGGTCCTTCGGCAACCCGCTGAGGATGCGTTTGATGTCGGGCAGGAAGCCCATGTCGAGCATCCGGTCCGCCTCGTCCATGACGAGCACCGCGAGGTGGTCAAATCGGGTGTTCCGGCGGCCGATATGGTCGAGCAGGCGGCCGGGGGTGGCCACGATAATCGGGCACCCCTGGCGGAGGGCTTTGGTCTGGGCGTCAAACCCGACGCCGCCGAAGACGCAGGCCGCGCGCAGGCCCATGGCTCTGGCCAGGGGGTCCAGCACGGCGTGTACCTGCTGGGCCAGTTCGCGGGTGGGGGTGAGGACGAGCATGCTCGCCTGCCCGGCCGGGTCGCTCGCGAGGCGCGCCAGCGACGGCAATGCGAACGCGAGCGTTTTGCCGGTGCCGGTCTGGGCGATGCCGACCAGGTCGCGCCCTTCGAGCGCGACGGGAATCGCCTGCGCCTGTACCGGAGTGGGTTCGGTGATGTGCTGGCTCTTCAAAACACGGAGGCAGCGGGGATCGATACTCAGTTCGTCAAAATTCACAGTGATGTTCCTTCTTCCCTGCCGGTTCAAGCCGTTTTCAGGGAGTATTCTGCTTTATCAGCACCGGCAAAGTGGGAAACATCACACACGTGGGTCCAACTCTGAGGTGAGCATAGAGTAGGAGGGGGCTTCGAGTTCAAACACACCTACTACCATTTAAGCAGGCTCTACGTTGAAGCAAAGTATACGCGGTATCTTGCTGAAAAGCAAATAGTTATTCCCGAATCCCGGTAGCCGCTGAATGAGGCCTGTAAGACGCAGCATGCCGAAGACCGGTGATTGCCCGAATGGTCTCGAAGGAACCGGGGAAATCAATGGGGAGAATGGGAGGATGACCCGTGAGGGCGCCGGTGCTACACCCGATCCGGATGCAACCCTATGCCGGGCCGGTGCCCGGCGCTTTTTTATGGGAGAAGACTGGCCACCGAGGGCACAGAGAACGGGGACATGTTCCAAGCGCTGTCCCCGGCGCGACTACGTGTCCCCGTTCGGATGACCCGTGAGGGCGCCGGTGGTCCGCCGGAAGGAAAACCCGGGGCTGGCAGGGCCTTCATCGTCCCCGGGTGAGCGACCGGCCCACGTTGCGCTGTCCGGGAACTACCGTGGTGGTTGCCGCGATTACCTGTCAAGCATCTCCGGTATTCCGAGCCCTCCGCTGCGGTAGATGGCCCGGGCCCATTCGGGAACGGGCGGGCGGCCGTCGGAATCCAGCATCTCCAGCCACTGGGCGTCGGTCAGCCGCTCGGTCGACGTGAACTCATAATAGGGCAAGACCGCGCCCACACACAGGAGCTCCTGCCCCTCCCAGGGATAGAGGACATACATCTTGCGCGGCCGCGCAATGCCGGCCTCCAGGTAG
>JAAYAQ010000502.1 GCA_012719295.1 Candidatus Hydrogenedentota bacterium
AGGACCCCCACATTACATCCCCGCACCGCCGCCCCCAGGAGCGACGCCGCCAGGGGCGCCGAGACGCCAGCATCGACCAGGCGCCGGTAGTGGGGAGCCAGTTCGGTCGGAAGGCCCGCGCTCGACGCATTGCCTTCAAGCACCCGGAGAAGTTCCCGCATCTCGTCCCGCGAGGCATCGGCCCCGCCGGCGCGCGCCCGGTCATGCAACGGCGTGAACGGCGCGGGCGCAATCGCCGCGTTCCCATCCGACGTCAATACCGCCTTCCGCGGCCGCGGACGGAACCCGTTCCCGCCGTTTACCCGGAGCCTCGCCGGCGCGTCCGCGGGTATGACCGGCGGGGCGCCTTCCGCGCTTTGCCTCGCCTCCAGGCGCGATTGCGCCCTGGTCACCAGTTCACGGCAGAATTCCACCGTGTCGCGCACGCGCTGGTCCGAGCCCACGGCCGAATGGGCCTTGTACCGCCGTTCCACCGGGCTGGGCGGGCGCGACTCGAAATTGGTGCGCGCCCCCGGTTCGGGCGCCGGCGGCGATTCACCCGCCGCGGTGATCTCCACCAGCGGCTCGCCGAACCAACCGAACAGGCCCCCTTCCCTGACCTGTGTCGTGCGCACCACCACGGCGCTCTCTCCCAGCACCGCGCGCATCTGGCGCAAGGCCTCTTCAAACGTGGGCGCCCTGAATCTGCGAAACCCTGGCCTGTCCTTATCCATTCACTTGCCCTTCGCTCTCCAGCCGCACAGCCGGGTCGATCTCGTTGTACGACAAAACCACGATGCGCGGCAGGAACCGTTCCACAATACGGCGGAAATACCGCCGCACCGGCGCCGACGTCAGCACGATGGGATCCTGCCCGCTCATCACCAGCGGCTGCACGGCATCCACCGTCTTCCGGGCGAGCGCGTCCGCCCGCGCAGGCGCCAAGGGGATGTATTCCCCCGTCTCCGACTGGCGCACCGCGTCCAGAATCTCCCGTTCCAGTTCCGGCGCAAGCGTCACCAGATGCAGCGCATTCCGCTCATCCACATACTCCGCGCAGATCTGCCGCGCCAGCGCCTGCCGTGCGTACTCCGTCAGCACCTCCGCGTCGCGCGTCCGCGGCGCGAAATCCGCGAGCACCTCGAGAATCGTCTCGAGGTTGCGGATCGACACGCGCTCCCGCAGGAGGTTCTGCAGCACTTTCTGAATCTCGCCCAGCGACAGCAGATTCGGGGTCAGCTCTTCCACCACCGCCCGCGCCGATTCGCGCACCACATTGACCAGGTTCTGCACGTCCTGGCGGGTCAGGAGTTCGGGCGCGTGGGCCGTGATCAGTTCCGTGAGATGCGTGGCGAGGACCGCCGACGGTTCAACAATCGTGTACCCCATCCGTTCCGCGCGGTCGCGGTTGTCGGCGCTGACCCACAGGGCCTGCAGCCCGAACGCGGGCTCCGTGGTCGGGATGCCCGCGATCTCCTCCTCCACGATGCCGGGATTCATGGCCAGATAATGGCCGGACAACAGTTCGTACCGCGCGATCTCCGCCTCACGCAGCTTCACCCGGTATTCGCTGGGCCGCAGGCGCATGTTGTCCACGATGCGGACAACCGGCACGATGAACCCCATCCGGGTGGCCATCTGCTGGCGGATGATCTGAATGCGGTTCAGCAGGTCGCCGCCCTGTTTCGGGTCGGCCAGGGCAATCAGACCATACCCCAGCTCGATTTTCAGCGGATCCACGGGCAAAAGGTATTCCGTGCGTTCCGGCCCTTCCGCGGCCCCGGTCTCCTCCGCAGCCACCTCGCGCGCGGCTTCCACGGCCGCCCGCCGCGCAATCGCCGCCTGCGTCTGATAGGCCATGACCGCCAGGATGATGCCCACCACGAAAAACGGGATGGCCGGCATGCCCGGCACGATCCCGAACAACACCAGCAGCCCCGACGCGATCCCCAGCGCGCGCGGATACGCTCCCAGTTGTCTTCCCATGTCCACGCCCAGGTTCTCCTGGGACGCCGTGCGCGTGACGATCAGCCCCGCCGCCATCGAGACAATCAGCGCGGGGATCTGCGAAACCAGGCCGTCGCCCACCGTGAGCTGCGTGTAGACCCGGGCCGCATCCGCCAGCTCGTAATTCTGTATCAGGACCCCGATGGTCAGGCCGCCGATGATGTTCACCAGCGTGATGATCACCCCGGCAATGGCGTCGCCGCGCACAAATTTGGTCGCGCCGTCCATGGCGCCATAAAAGTCCGCTTCCTGCTCGATCCGCCGCCGGCGCGCCCGTGCCTGGTCCTCGGTGATGAGGCCGGCGTTGAGGTCCGCGTCCACCCCCATCTGTTTACCCGGCATCGCGTCCAGCGTGAACCGCGCGGCGACTTCAGAGATGCGCGTGGCGCCGCGCGTGATCACCACCAGTTGGATCACCACCAGGATGACAAAGATGATGATCCCGACAATGTAGCTGCCGCTGGTCACGAAGCTGCCGAAAGCATTGATGATCGACCCCGCATTGGCCTGGCTGAGGATCAGGCGCGTCGACGCCACGTTCAGGCTCAGCCGGAACAGCGTCAGCATCAGCAGCAGCGACGGGAAGACCGCGAAATCGACCGGATGTTGCAGGTAGATCGCCGTCAGCAGCACGACCACCGACAACGAGATGTTGATCGCCAGCAGAATGTCCAGCAGCGCCGTCGGAATGGGGATCACCAGCACCGCCAGCACGCCCATCACCGCAACCGCCAGGATGATGTCCTGGTTGCGGGCGAACGACCACCGGGTCTGCCCCATCTCTTGCGGCACTACCGCCATCTAGCGCTCTGTTGCCTTTCCTAGCCCGCGGCCCGCTGTTGCCGGAACTGGTTCAACACCCCCGACCGCTCCCTGATCTTCTCGGCGCGGCGATCGATCTCGAATACAAAGGCGAGGACTTCCGCCACCGCCACAAACAGGTTCTCCGGCACCGGCTGGCCCACCTCGATCGTCCGGTACAACATCCGGGCCAGATCGGGCTTCTGCACGATGGGCACCCTATGCTCCCCGGCCAGCGCGCGGATGCGCTCCGCGAGGAGCCGGGCCCCTTTCGCCGTAACCACCGGCACCTCCATCTCCCGCGCGTCGTAGCGCAACGCCACGGCGAAATGCGTCGGGTTGGTCACCACGACGTCCGCCTCCGGCACGGCCCGCATCATGCGCTGCATCGCCATCTGGCGCTGAATCTGGCGAATCCGCTGCCGGATGCGCGGGTCGCCCTCGATCTCTTTAGTCTCTTCCCGCGCCTCCTGCACGGTCATCCGGAGTTCCTGGAGGTACTGCCAGCGCTGGTACCCGTAGTCCAAAATACCCAGCACGAGCATCGCAAGCACCACCCGGAGCCAGACCAGGCCGGTCAGCGAGGCCATCGCGCCCACCATGCCCGCCGGGGTCAGCATCGGCCAGGCCAGAATCTCCTGCCACCGGGCGCGAAACGTGACATACACGATGACGCTGATCGCGGCCAGTTTGAATACCGATTTCATCAACTCGGCAAACGAACGCAGATTCACGAACTTCTGAAACCCCGAAAACGGGTTGAGCCGCTCGAACCGGGGCACAAGCGCAGCCGGCGCGAACAGGAAGCCCACCTGCACGAGGTTCATGGCCAGCCCGCCCGCCATCATCACCACCAGAAACGGCAACAGAAACCGGGCCATCCGCGCCAGTGCGCCCAGCGCCACCCACTGGGGATTCACCAGTTCGCCCGTGAGCATCGACGCTTCACTGAAATAATACCGCGTGACCGAGACCATGCCGGCCGCTACGCTCGACCCCAGCAGGTACATGGCCAGCAGCGCGATACACAGCGACCACGCGCTGCTCAGATCCTGGCTGCGCGCAACCCGGCCTTCTTCCCGCGCCTTCGTGATCTTCCGCGGGGAAGCAGGAAGAACCTTTTCGCCTCCGGTCTGTTCGGGCATGGGTGGTCTACGTCATTCCTTGTGTCAGGGCCGAGACCCCCTGGAACATCCGGCGGAACATCCCGTCCAGTATGTCCGCGTACACCCCGATGAACAGGGCCGTCATCAGGAGCGCCAGGGCAATCGTAAACGGGAATCCCACCGCAAACAGGTGGATCTGCGGCACGACACGGCCCATCAACCCCATCGTCACATACGCAAGAAGCAGCGCGCCCGCCACGGGCGCCGCAATCACCAGACCATCAACAAACATCAGGCTGCCCCAGCGCCCGACCTGCCCCAAGACCTCCGGCCGGACCGCCACCTCCCCCAGGGGCATCGTCGAAAACGTCCGGACCAGCCCCCGGATCATCAGCAGGTGGCCGTCCACCGCGAGAAGGTAGAGCGCCGCCACGATGTACAGGAAAAAACCGAATATCGGGACCTGCGTCTCCAGGGCCGGATTGAACACGTTCATCAGCGAGAAACCGCTCAGCATGTCTATGATCTCGCCCGCAACCTGGACCGCCGCAAAGACCAGGGTCATCGCGAAGCCCATCAGCAACCCGATCGCCAGCTCTGCCCCGGCCATCAGGCCCAGCGTCAGATACGCATCCGGCAACGGCTCCTGAAGGCGCTCGATCGTCGGGGTCAACAGCGCCGCCAGCAGCACCGCCAGCCCGATCTTCGCGCGGGCAGGAAAATTGGCCGAGCCCAGCACCGGCGCGCTGACCAGCAGCGCGCTGACCCGTATCATCACCAGCACGAATACTTTGAAGACTTCCGCTTCGAAAAGCATGGTTTACAGCACCAGCACGTTGAAGCTGCTGATCAGCGGCTGCACAAACCCCATCACGACGCCGACCATCCACGGAAGAAACACTACAAACACCACCATCACCACGACGATCTTCGGCACAAACGTCAGGGTAATCTCCTGAATCTGCGTGACCGATTGAAAAACGCTGATCAACAGCCCGATCAGCATGCCCGACAGCAGCATCGGCGCCGCCGTCAGCAAGGTCACCAGCATGGCCTCGCGCGCCAGGCTTACAATCGTGTCCACGGTCATCCCGATACCCTCGCGCGGCACAAACGCCGCAAAACGGCACACTACACCCACCACTCCCGTATGCGCCGCCAAAATAACACAACATATAGCGGTTGTCAATGAATCACGTTCAATTTATTGCGTTATTCAACAACGAGTTACACCACAAACACCAACATATGGGCGGCCCGCCGATCACACCGTATATAGTGGCCTCTGACGCGATTCTCCAGAAACACAACTGCATGTGGCGCAAACGAGCGAGCCGGACCGCAGCCTCTCCCCCGCAGGGCAAAAGAAAACTCCGGCGGGTCCCTTTCGAGACCCGCCGGAGCGCGAAGTTTGGGTAATCTACAGGCCTCAGGCCTTGCGTGTCTTGCGCTGCAGCTTACGCAGCATCGCACCCGCGATGGCAAGCAATCCCAGGCCCGCCGTAACGTGCGGCATCGCCAGGACCAGTTTGCTCACCGCAATGACCGGCGTCAGCGCCACCCGGACCATGGCCGCCAGAACCGGGCTCTTCGCGACGTACACGGCAAGGTACGGGCTCACCCGGTAGTAAGCGTCCACGAAGGCCGTGCCTACGGCGTTGTCGAGCAGGTACGTGTCGCGCACGCTGCGCAGAACGTCGATCTCGGCTTCCATCGAGGTGCCGTACGCCGCGGTCGCAATGAAGCAGCCGCCATCGCCGCTGTCGCCACCGGCGAACAGGCCGATCAGCGCCAGACCCAGACCCAGCAGCAGCGCGAGAATGCCCTGGCCGCCGCCGGTGTAGGTGAAGCCGTCTTCCAGCACGGCCTGTTTGCCCGCGGCCGTCGTAATGCGGATGTCGACCACGCCGGCCGAGTTCACTTCAGGCGAGAGCACCCGCAGCGCGAACTCGTTCGTGTCGCCGCCGCTGATGATGGTCGCCGGGGTGAACGCCTTGCCGTCCGTGCCGAACTCGACCGTCTCGACCCAGCCCAGACCCGTACCGTAGAGGATCACCTCGGTACCGCCTTCGATCGGGCCTTCCGCCGGACCGCCGTCCGCGTTCGTGCTCGACGTCAGGGTCGGGTCGGGCGCCGCATCGGTCCCCTGCCGCAGGGTGAATGCGCTGAAGTCATAGACACGCGCACGCACCTTTTCGACCGGCTGGGTGTCCGCCGCGGCGGCCGCATCCGGGAAGAACTCCGGCAAGCCGTCAAAGCTCGCCAGAATGGTCGACTGGTATACGCCGTCCGTGGCCGCCGTCGTCGCGCCCACAACATCCGGCGCGACCAGGTCGCCCACCTCGCTCGGCTGTCCGTACAGGGCAATGAGCCCGTCGCGGATATCGCCGGCGGTCAACAGGGTGTAATTCGTCGGGATGGTCAACCGCGCCGGCACGACGTTCAGGCCGTCGGTATCAGGCGCTACGACGAACTGCGGCGCAATCTCCTGGTACAGGAGGTTGCTCGCGGGCGGCAACAACGCCTTGCTGGTCGCGACATCCGCATACAGATGGATGTCGAAGACCCACGCGTTGTCGATGCCCTCGCCCGGCAAGGCCGCGAAATCGGTCTCACCGAACGCCGTCTCGTCAAGCCCCGCACGCGCCAGCACGTACACGTAGTCCGTGTTGCCCGTCACGTCCGCATCGAAGAAATCGGTGCTCAGCGTGGGCACAGTCAGCGCCGCGTTCAGCGGGCCGCTGTTCAACACGATCTCGCGGGCGTCCGCGCCCAGCGCGTTGTCGTAGTAGAACGCCGTCGTGATGACGCCGCTCTCGTCCTCCCACCAACGGTAGTACGTGAAGATCGGATCACACTTCTCGGAGTCTGCTTCCTTGACCAACATGCCGTAGACCGGCACGCCGTCCTTCCACAGCATCAGCCGATCCATGGCCACCACCGCCGGCCAGGCGTCGTTCACGCCGGGCAGCGGCGGAATCCGCACATACAGCTTCGTCGAGTTGTTCGGATACTCGGAACCGCTCAGGATTTCCAGCGGAACCGTCACCGTCTCGTACGGTACGGGCCCCTTGGCAAGCTCGGGCGACAGCGACGGCGTGTTGTACTCGAAGGCCGCCGTCATCACCGACGGATCCCCGAAGTTCTGCCCGAGGATTTCCGCCACGAACCCGCCAATCACCCACGCGCTGTCCGGCGTCACGCTGTAGACCAGCACCTCGGCGGTGTCGCTCGCGACGACAAACGCATCCTCGATCTCCACCGAACCGGCTGCCGTGTCCAGCAGCAGCGTCACCGGGCCCGGCGGAATGCTGGTGAGGCCGGCCCCTTTGGCCAGCTCAATCAGCCGCTCCGGCGTCAGGGTCAGCGCAATCTGGCCATCGCTGTCCACGAAGAAGTCGATGCCTTCCACCAGCGTGACCGCGGTCCCATCGTTGAAGATCAGCGTCAGCTGCAGCACGTTGCTGAAGCCCTGGCCGCTGATGACCACGGTGCCGCCGCCCGGAGCCAGCGGGCCGTCCGTCCCATGCACAACGATGCTGGTGACCATCAGCCCGCCCTGGGGGATGTAGGTGTACGCGCGGTCAATGGTGCGCGTGCCGAGATCGGCGGTCACCGTCACGGAGACCACGCTCGGACCCGACGCCGCCGGCACCACCGCCGTGAACTGGGTGTCCGTCCCCGGAGTGAACGTCGCTGCCTGCGTGCCGAACAGCACCTGCGACACGCCCAGCAGCCCCACGCCCGTGAACGTCACCGTGTTGCCGCCCGCGGGCAGGCCCACGTTCGGCGTAATCACAAAGTCGATGTCCAGGTAGTACGTGAAGGCGTCCGCCGCCGTCACGCTGCGCGCGTCAACCAGCGTGACCACCACATCCACCGGAACGTCTTCCACGAGACCTTCCGGCAGGGTGCAGGTCAGTTCCTGGTCCGACACGCCGGTGACGTTCGTTGCCGGGATGCCGTCAAACGTGACGCTTGCCGGCCAGCCCAGGCCCTGGCCGCGGATGATGATCGTCGTACCGCCCTGCAGCGGGCCCGTCGGCAATCCCGTCACACTGTCTTCGATCGACGAGATCGCCAGGCCGGGCGCAGGCACGCCCGTCCGCAGCGCGAGCGCGCTGAGATGCGCCAGGCGCGCGGTGACCTCGGTCACCTGGCTGGCCTCATCCGTGCCCTCGGCCGCAAACTCGGATTCGGACACGGTCGACTGGTAGCGTTCGCTGTCCGGGTCATAGGTGTAGATCGCCGGCGCGTTGAAGTTGGTGTAATCCAGCGTGCTGTCCAACGACATCGTCGACACGTCGCCGTTGTTCAGATCGCCGACCGTCAGCGCGGTGTCGTCGACCGGGTAGGTCAACGTCGCCAGCGTGACGTCGCCCTGCGCCGGATCGGTGTTGAAGGTGACATCGCCCAGTTCCGCGAACGGGTACGCGCCTTCATACAGATGGATGTCGAAGTTCCAGACATTCGCCACCGGCGAACCGGCTTCGATTTCATGCGTGCCGAAGAGCTTCGGCGCCTTCGTCGCGCGCACCAGCACGAATACGTCGCTTGTGAGGTCGCTCGCTGCGCCCAGCTCCGCCGCGGTAATCGCGGGCAGCGCAAAGGCGCCCGCCGCCGTGGTCGCATCGCCGGCGCGCGTCAGGATGATCTCGCGCTCGCCCGAGCCGCTCTCGTTGTTCGGGTCGAAGAAGAACGCGTTGGTCATCACCTCGCCGCTGGCGCCGGCCGTGATGGCCGTGCCCTGGCTGAACCGGTGATAGGTGAACGGCACCGCGTTGCCAACCTTGAGGTCCTTGCTGTCGTTCGCCACCGTCACCTGAACCGTCTGCGACAGCGGGTCGGCCGGCGTATTGCCCAGGCCCTCGAGCTGCGGCACGATCACGTACAGGTTGTTGGCGTCGCTCGCATAGTCCGCCGGAGGCGCCAGTTCCGCCGCCACGCCGTCGAACAGGACCTGGGTCGTGCCCGGAACGAATCCCGAGCCCTCAACCCGCGCAACCACGCCGCCGAACACATACGCGTCATCCGGCGTGATGGACGAGATGAACGCCCCGCCGTCCAGCACGTAGGTGTACCCGCCGGCCGTGAATGCCGACAGCACCGCGACATTGTCCGGCTTGCTGGCATTCGAGTCGTC
>JAAYAQ010000503.1 GCA_012719295.1 Candidatus Hydrogenedentota bacterium
CCGGCTTTTCCCACGTGTGCATGACTTTGCCGCGGTTGCCCCACAGCTCGGTGTCATTCGCATTGGAGGCGGGCTCGGTCGGCCACCACCAATAGGCTGCGCGCACCGGGTCTTTCACCGGTTCCGGGGTAGCGCCGCTGTTCCCCCACCAGGACAGATCGTCCCAGACCTTCGGAGGCTGATAGATGGCCGCCGACGCTGCTCCATACATGAGCACGACGCCGATAGCCAGCAGGCCGATTAACGATTTTCTCATTGTGGTCTTCTCCTTCTCCGCTGTACAACCAATTACAAACCGTATTTAACCATACTCTTACGGGGCTGTCAAGCCACCGGGAGCATGGTGTCCCCGATCAATTCAGGAGAGTGCACCGACCTTTGAACTCCCCGGAATCTTCTACCTAAGTTTAACACAAAAGCAACGGCTCCACAAGGTTCTGCATTCGCCCCAAAAACGGCCAAAAATCCCTCATTTACCGGTAACACCGCCGCCCCCGCCGTTTACTTCCGCGTGCTGTCCGCGCCCGGCCGCCCTCCCGTACTATGACCCGGCCTACACCGCCTATCTATTGTCATAAGAGGAAATTATGCCGCATACCCCCCCCCGCGGCCCGAAACCAGGCCCGGCACGCGCGGCGCCCCGTCATCGCGCCGGACCCGGTTTCTCCGCAAGCCACAGGCGGCTCTGGGGCGTGATCGCGGCCACGCGTCCCGGGGCGAATCCGGCGGCATCGGTCCACGCCGCCACTTCCTCAAACGTGTACGTGTCGCCCTCCCCCGTGTGGATCAGCATGTGCAACGCGAACAACAAACTGAACGGCGGCCCCGAGCGGTCATCGTCCGGAATGAAATCCTTCAGGATCAGCATCCCGCCCGGCTCGAGCGCGTCAAAGCACTTCTTCACCAGCCGCTGGTTGTTCTCCGGGCCGTAGCTGTGGATAATGTTCGAGAGCAGCACAAGATCATACCCGCTCCCGACCGCGTCCGTCATAAAATCGCCCTGGAGAAACGCGATCCGCCCGTCGAGCCCCGCGGCCGACACCTGCGCTCGCGCAATGTCCACCACCTCCGGCCGGTCGAACAACGTCGCCCGCATCGCCGCATGCCGGCTCACAAACGCGATGCTGTAGCTCCCCGGCCCGCCGCCCACATCCAGCAGGTGGCGGTAGCCGGACAGATCAACCGCATCCAGAATCTGGCGCGCGCTCATTCGCGCGATATCGTCCATGCCCAGGATAAAATTGCGCAGGTCGTCCGGCGAACGCCGGTCCTCCCGGAAATTCGTTCCGTTCTCCGTGCGCACCGCTGCGCCCGTCCGAACCGCCTCCTCCAGACGAAACCAGTTCATGTATCCCGCCTTGAGATGCCGCACGATGTTCCCCTGGTAGGCCGCCTCCCCCGGTACCAGGCAGGCCGCCGACACCGGCGTGTTGCCATAGGCGCCGTCGTGTTTGTCGAGCAGCTCAAGCGCCACCAGCGCGTCAAGAAAGATCCGCGCGCCCCGGCGGTCCCATCCCAGCGCCGTCGCCATCTCCTCCGCCGTCTTCCGCCCCGGCGTGAACAGCGAGAACACGTCCGCCTCCACCGCCGCATACAGGATCGCCGACTGCCGGAATCCCGTCGCGAGGTCGTTGATCCGCCCCGTGAGTTCGCCTATGTTGACCATCTTCGTCCTCCTGGCCCTGGTATTGCGTTGGCGCGTATTGTACGAAGACTGCCGCCGTCGCGCCACAACGCCGCTCGCCGGTTTTGGTGCATTTAAGTAGTATTCGTAGTATCACACAAATCACCGTGCTGTCTGTGCTACAAAACCCTTGCGCAAAATCCCGTGTTCACCATAAAATCACTCCGCGCTTGCAGCGACCAGAGGCATCAGGGGGTGGGAGGCTGCCCTCCCGGAAATCTTCTCTTCTGAAGAACCAGCGGATAAGGATGGCGCCGATGAAGATGGGATGGGCGATCTGTGCGGGAACGGCTATATTCTGCGGCGCCTTTCTGGCATATGCCGACATCGGAACGATGGATCCGGTCCGCGGGGCAACCTTGCTGTTGCCCTACTTCGAAGCGGATACGGTCTTCAATCAAGCCCCGTACGACCCCCCCGAAGGCCGGACGGTGTTTAGCGTGACGAACGCGTCGGCGAATCCGGCCATTGCCCATTGCATGCTGTTCACCGATTTCGGCATCGGGACCGTCTGTTTTGACGTGGTCCTGCCGCGGTTTGGCCAGCAGCGCATCGACCTCACCGAGATTCTGGGAGAAAACAGTCTGGGCCTTGGGATAGATACCCCGACCGGCAACGCGTCGGGGTCCGTGACAGCCAATGCCCTTTTCCAGGACGGCTTCGAGACCGGCGATCTCTCCAGCTGGTCGAAATCGGAGGCCCGCATCAGCTTTGACACGCTCCGCGCGTACCACACGGGAGAGCTGGCTTCCCGGACCCAACGCTGCGCAGGGTTTTCGTATTGGGACGGGCTCGCGCGCGGCTATGTTCTCATCGACGCGGTGAGATTCGAAGGAGCGGGTTTCCCGGACGAGCCGGGCTACTTTGTCAACGGAGGCAATGGCATCGCCCTGAACACCAATGTCCTCATGGGCGAGTACTTCATCGAAAACGACCCCAACAACTTCGCGTTCGGGAATCCGCTGATTGCCATCGAAGCCGACAGCAGCGATCCGCGCGTCACCACCCCCGGCCACTACACCTTCTATGCGCGCTATGTGGGCGTCTCCGCCGCCGACAACCGCGAACCGCTGGCCTGCACATGGCAGGCGCGCAACCTGACCAACATATTCAGCGGCGGGTCCTTCGTCCTCTACTGGCGCGACCCGAAGGTGGTCTCGTCTCCCTTGTCGTACGGCGCGCTCCCCAACTGGTATCCGCTGAACCAGGCCGCCCTGACCGTATTCGATGAAGACGGCCAGTCCCAGAGCCCGGCCGGCGTCAGGCCGTTTCCGCTCGCCTGCGGACGGGTGCGGATGAACTCGTCCGACCTGCCCGGCAGTTATGACACGGGCTGGCTCAGCGTGAACTTCAATAACGTGAACACAGGGATTCTCTCGACAACCAGCCAGGGCGTGATCGCGGTGACCCACGACGAGTGGGGCCGCTATGCCGCCGGGCTCTACGGCCTTCCCACCGACAATGCCTCCGATTACAACCCGTGACCGGCGCCACTCACAAGGAGAAAGAAGTCATGCGGTGTCTCAGATTCCTGCTTGTCCTGGCGGCAATCGCGAGCATGAGCGTCTGCGCGAACGCCAAAATCGGCACATGCGACGCCGTGCCCGCCGCCACGCTTCTGCTGCCCTGTTTCGAAGTGGATCTCGGCCAGGGGTTCGACAGCGGCGCCACCCGCACCACGATCATGTTCATCAACAACGCGTCCACTGCCTCCGTGCTCGCCCAGGTGAGCCTCTGGACCGATTACGGCGTGCCCACCGCCGCGTTTGACGTCACCCTGGCGGGAAATGCCGTGTTCGCGCTGAATCTCCGCGATGTTTTCGCCGGGCTCACCGTGGCCGGCGTGGATTTCTCGACCCGGACCACCGAGCTCATCCCCGCCCACACCGGCGAGGTCTCGCCCACAACCGGCAAGGTCTCGGGCTTCAATTACGGCGACAGCGTCGCCCGGGGATATGTACTCGTGAACGCCATGAATCAGGCGGGCGCCGGTTACCCGACCCAGGCCGGCTATTTCGCCGCCGGCGGAACGGGCAAGGCCAGCAATCAAAACGTCCTCTGGGGCGATTTCATCTACCTCGACCCCATGAACAATTTCAGCGAAGGGGACACCCTCGCGCACATTGAAGCCAGCGGCACGGACCCCCTCGTCACCACCAGCGGCAACTATACCTTTTACGCCGCCTTCGTCAACGGCACGGCCATCGACAACCGCGAGCCCCTCGGCGCCGCCTGGACCACGGGCTTTGACATCGCGGACTCGTACCAGCCCTCCAGACTGGTTTATTGGCGCGATTCCAAGAGCATCACAAGTCCCGTCAACCCCATGACCTGGCCCTCGTGGTGTCCCATGAACCACACCAAATTCGAGATGTTCGACGCGGCCGGCACCCGCCACGTGCCTCCCCCAAAGTACTTCTTCCCCCTGGTGTGCGGGCGTCTGGACCTTCGCGACACTCAGATCGCCGTGCCCTTCGAGCAGGGCTGGCTCCTCGTGGATCTCAATCTGGCCACGTCCAGCGGCCTGTTCGGAACATCGAGCCAATCGTGGGTCTCGTGCATCAAATCCTGGGAGGGACGGTTCAGTGTCGGTCACGGAGCGACCATGTACCTCCCGGCCAGAGCGGGAACGAAGGCCGCGGAACCGGGTTCCGCTGGACCCAAAAAGTGACGCGCCGGTGATGTCGTGCTGAACGCACCGAGGAGTGAACTTCGCCAATGAAACACGTTGCGTATCCCATCGGAATGAGCAGCCCGAACACAACACGAAACGCCGCCGCCCTGCGCCGGGCCGGAATCCTGGCCGCTGCCGTCTTGCTGCTCGCAGGACTCTTCCCCGGGACGGGCCATGCGGTCAGCCTGAGCGTCATTGAAGACGCCGCCCAGAGCGGCGACCGCGGATTGCGCGTCCTGATAGACGAGGCCAAGCCGGGCTACCTCCAGGACGACTCGCCCGAGGCGCTCAAGCAATACCGTGCCCGGTTCTATATCCGCGTGGATGCGCTCGAAATGCCCGCGGGAGAGAACATATCCGTTTGTGTCGCGTATTCCACCACGGACCTGCCGGTGCTCTATCTTCGCGTCAAACAAGTGGCCGATGCCATCCGGCTCGGGGCCGCGGCCCGCCTCAGTTCGGGCTCGTACACGGCCGTGCCCGACCGGGGCGAAGTGCGACTGGATCCCGGCTGGCATGCCATCGAGCTCCAGTGGCTCGCCGCCAAGGATTTCCTCAACGCGAACGGCGCACTGAACCTCTGGGTCGACGGCAGAAGCGTCACCGGCCTTACCGGCCTTTCCAACTCCACCCTGCAGGTCCAAAGCGTTCGTCTGGGCGCGGTCGAAGGCGTGACCGCCGCCATGAGCGGATGGTTTGACCTCGATGAATTCGTATCGCGTGCCAAAGGCTACATCGGCGCCACGCCCACCACCACCGGAATTTCGGATGTCTCCGTTGCGGTAAACGCGCCCAACACCGTCATTCCGCTGTTTCCCGCCTTTGCCGACGCCGAAACCGCCGACAGCGCGCTCGCGTTCACCGTGATCGAAAACACCAATCCCGACATGTTCGACGCCATCACCATTGACGCGGCCACCGGCGCCCTCACCCTCGATTACGCGGCGGATGCCCTCGGCAAGGCCGAGCTTACCATCCGCGCCACCGACCAGGACGGCCTCTATGTCGACACGGCCTTCAGAGTCACGCTCCACACGGTCAATACCCCGCCGACCACGACCGGAATCGCCAATGTCTCGGTCAAAGAAACCGCGCCCAACACCGTCATTCCGCTGTTCCCCGTCTTCGGCGACGCGGAAACCGCCGACAACGCGCTGGTCCTGAGCGTCGCGGGCAACACCAATCCCGCCCTGTTCGACGCCGTCACCATCGGCGCGGCTACCGGCGCCCTCACCCTGGACTATGCGGCGGGCGCCTTCGGCGCGGCCCAGATCACCATTCGCGCCACCGACGAAGAAGGTCTCTATGTGGAATCCGCCTTTACCGTCACCGTCGCAGAAGTCACCAGCGACGTCAACAACGACGGCGTCATCAACGCGGTGGATGTTCAGCTCGTCATCAACGCCGCCCTGGGACTTCCCGTTGAGGGCGAGCCCGACATCAATGGCGACAACGACGTCAACGCAGTCGACGTCCAACTGGTGATTAACGGCGTGCTGGGGATATAGCCGCCGCGGAACTCCCACGGCCCATGGGCGTGCAGGCGTCTGGGGGCTCAGCACCGGGCGGGGGCAAGGCAGAAAAATGGCGGAGAGGGTGGGATTCGAACCCACGGTGCCCCAAAAGGAGCACAACGGCTTTCGAGGCCGCCGCCTTCAACCACTCGGCCACCTCTCCGCAGGGTTGCATGTGCAGGAATCTGACGTTTCGCGAGGCGGTATCCTAGCAGAAATCCCGCCGCGCGTTCCACTCAGCCACTCGTCCCGGCTCCCCAGAATACCGGCGCCGGGCCTCCTCCCGGGCTGCCCGGCGCCGCAGTCTCGATACATCGTGCGCGGGTCTGACTAACTAAAAGGCCAGCACGCCGTTCACGACCAGTTGTACATCGATCGCGTTCTTCGACCCGTCACGGTTCACATCCGCCGTCGGCACAAACCCCGTGGCCAGCACGCCATTGACGACCAGCTGGACATCCACGGCGTTCACCAGGCCGTCGGCGTTGACGTCGAACCGCTTCACCTCGCCGGCATCGCCGCCCCCGCCGGAGCCGCCCGGCACGGGCGGGCCGATCGTCACCAGATTCGACACCACGGGTTCCCCGGTCACCGCTTCCGGGCCGAACACCGAATACGGGGTGAGAATCGCGTACCACGACTCGCCCTGGTTCGTCGTAAAGCCCGGCGCTACCTCCGCGTTCAGCAGCGGCAATACAAACCCGCGGTTTCGGAACCATTCGATGTACACGCCATGCGTGCCCCCGTCCTCCGGCGAATACAACGACCATGCGGCACGCAACGCATCGCCGGCCGAGGGCGATTTCGGCGTCACTTCGACCTCGGTCAGCACCGGCTCGCGGTACACATTCCCGATGTGGAGCAGCACATCCTGGCTTGCTGTCAGGGCGCCCACAGACGCGCGCGCCACCACCGTGTGCGTCCCGGTATCGTCGTAGCCGGTGAGCCACGAGAAGACTTTCTCCGTCGGGCTGACGCTCGTGAGCTCCGCGCCCTTCGGCATGCCCTCGACCCAGATCGCCGGCGCGCCTCCCGGCGAATGCGCCACGATCCGAAATTCCGCCCGCGTCCCTTCACGCGCGGTGACCGGCGAAATCGGCTCCAGGGTCAACAGCGCGGAGCCGTCGGAAAGCGACGACAGGTCCAGCACCTTCGGCGTGAGCACGCCCGACGCGAACAGGATTTCCGGATCGTAAAACACGCCCTGGCCGTCGGCGACGCCCGTCACCAGCTCCGGCGCGGTCACCTGCAGGTAGGTGATGCGGATGTGGCCGCTGTAGAACAGTTC
>JAAYAQ010000504.1 GCA_012719295.1 Candidatus Hydrogenedentota bacterium
CGATGGACCAGCACGTCGTCAAGGTAGAACTCAACGGGACCCGGCGAAATCCCGTCAACCCAGGCCCGGATGCGGTGCCAGCCCGCGTACCCCTGGATCTGCTCGAGCGGGGTGATGTAGATGCCCTTGCTCCGCCGGGGCTGCACCCGCGCATCCTCGTCCCACCACCGCGCCACGTCGGCGCTGCTTGGCAGCAGGCGCATCGTGCGCCGGTCGTACACGTTCGAGACGACGCGCGAATCCGCCTGGTACACGTAAACGCCCGGCGCGCCTTCCCGGTAGAGCTGGTGCACGCGCCACAGGAACGGGCCCGGCAGCGGCTGGCCCCAGCTCAACCCGTCCAGCGCCGGCAACACGAGACACGGCGTGCCTTTTACCGCCTGGTAATACGGCGCCATGTCGACGTGCAGATGGCGCCCCTGGATGTTGCTTGGACAGAGGTAGTCCACCCAGCCCTGCCGTGCCCACGTCGCATAATCAAAGATCTCGCTTCTGCGAACGCCGTTTGCGGGGAACCGCACCAGGATCCGGACCCGGTCGCCCGGCCGGGCGAACGCGTCGGCCAGCGCGCGCAGCTCCTGCATGAACGCATTGCACGTTTCCAGGGTGTCCGGCCCCTCGGGGTAGCGGCAGAAATCGATCGACAGGCCCCGCGCGCCGATGGCCAGCGCTTCGCGGTACTGGCTCAGCATGTACGCCCGGACTTCGGGGACTTCGTAGCGCAGGGCCGAGCCGCGCACCCAGTCGGGATGCGCCTTCGAAAACTCGCCCTGCAACGGGCTGCCGGGATAACAGTTGGTCGCGCCGAAATTGGCGTGCAACGAAAACCCGAGGTCGCGGGCGGCGCGCAACGAGGCTTCGAGGGTGTTGGTGTACTGCTGCATGCGGCCGACATTGTCGGTCAGGGGATTCTGTACGGCGCCAATGGGGTCGCCCTGGGTCGTGTACAGGAGTTGATCGCTTGCGCGCGTCTCGTAGACCGCCTTCATGCCAAGCCGGCTGATCTGCATGTCGACGAGCGGCACCCGCGCTTCGGCATAGGCCGTCAGATAGGCCCGGTGCCACGCGTTGTCCGACACCACGTCGCTGAACGCGTAGGAATAGGGTTCCCAGTAGCCCGCCACAAGCTTGTCGGTTTCTCCGCCGAACTGCGCGTCCAGTCCCGCGCGCACCTCCTCTGAAAGCGGCACGAACTTCACGTAATCGACGCTCGAATCCGCCGGACCCGTGTAGGCGTGCAGTTGTTCAAGCACCAGGTGCTGGTACTCGAGGTCGCGCCATTGCCACAACACTTCATTGAACACCGGAGTTGAGGCCAGGCGCTGTGTGCGGTCTTCGCCGGTGAACCGCAGCGCGATCCCGCCCAGGGACGGCGCGGTACGCACGAATACCGCGTACGGACCGCGCAGATCGAGGGGATACGACAGTTGCGGCAGCCGCTGGCCGCCGTCGCTGTGGCCGATCAGGATGTTGCCGCGGGAGGCCTCCTGCTCCGGCGCCGCATCCGTTCGCCACGCCCAGCGCGGTCCGTTCGTCTGCGGCTCGCCCTCCGGCCCCGGCGTCAGCGCACCATGTTGAAAGACGCCCGCCCAGTCCTCGATGTACACCACGTCGGTATTGTCGGCCTGAAGCGGCGCGGTGTACTCGGCAAGCACGGTCCCCTCGGGCGTCCGCAGCGTGAGGCGGAACAGGGCATCGACCCGGCCGTCCGCCTGGGCGTCCGGATAGGGGTTGAAGACCACGGTGCGGGTCAGGCCCGCGGCGCGCCGCTCCACCACCTCGCCCCGGAGCCAGGGCCCGCATTGCTCGGGCCGGGCCAGGTGCATCGCTGTCTCCGACATCAGCGGCATCACGCGCGCCGGCCGCCACGCCTCGCTGCCCGCGGGCGCCCAGACGCACGCCACCGCAAGGGTCTCGGGCGCCTCCGCCGGCACCGGATACGCCACGTGAAAATACCGCGTGACGGGATCCACGGTCACCTGAACATCCTGCGCCGCGCCGGTTCCCGCCATCGCCACGGCCAGCAGGCCAATGACCCAACCTGTGCATCTCATCCGCGGACCCTCCGGTGTTGTGCGGCGTCTCTGGTTATCCTTCCGGTTCGATGACGTAGGTGCGCGCGTCGAAATCGACGGTGACGGTGGTGCCGCCGGCGTACGTAGCGCGCTGTTTGCGGGGGGAACCGTCAAGCAGCTCGTGATTGACCATCTCCTGAAGCGCGAGCCGTTGCGCGAGCGCGGCCGCCTGGTTCACGAGCGCGATCTGTTCCGGGCTCGCTCCCGGCCCGACGTACGGCAGCCCGGCATTGAGCAGACAATGCAGCCACGCCGCGTCGGCCTTCGGCACGCCCCAGCCCCCGTGGTCGCCCATCTCCCACGGCAACAGGATCGAGTCGTGGTACACCAGGTTGAACAGCGGCACGGGAATGCCCGAAGCGTCTCCCCCGCCGATATGGGGATACGTCGCGTACGGCCCGTGATGGACCAGGTCGAGCGAACGGACCAGGTAGTCGGCGGGTTCTTCGGAACTCACGACGTAGCCCCGCGCGCGGAGCAGGTCGAAGCAGTCGCGACGATACCGCGCGCAATCGCTCCGCGTGATGGGATGCGCCGGAAGCGTGCTTTCCTCGAGCGGCACGACCGCGAACACGTCGAGGTACGCGCCGCGCACGTTGATTCCCTGCGCGGCGAACAGATTGTGATTGCGGCGCACGTACCCGGGCGCGAAGCGCGGATTCAGGATGGTCTGGGGGCCGCCGCACCACGTCGAGGTTTCCTCCCGCGAGCCGTCGAGGCGCACCGCCGCCAGCCGGTCGTCAAACGACACCGCGTTGAGATAGAAATCGCGGTACTGATCGTGCACCGCGAACAGGTAGCCGAGTTCCTCGCACGTGGCGGCAAAGCGGCGCAGGCCGTCCCAGCCGCCCTGTTCCTCGCCCACCGGCAGCACGTCGGGATGGCCGTTGTCGTAGCCGTAGAACCCCCAGCCGTCGAGGTGCACGTAGGCATCGTCGATGCCGGCCGCCTTCAAGGTGCGCAATCCCTCCGCGAGCTGGTCGAAGGTCTGCAGGCTGTGATTGTTCTCGATGCGGTCCTTGTGGAACAGCGACGCTTCCTGCACGAAGTGATAGAGCGCGCCCAGGTGCACCACCGGCCGGCCAATGACCTCGTTCAGGCCGGGCGTGCGCACGCGTTTCTCGGCCAGCGACACGAAATCGCCGTGCTCTTGCACGTAGCGGCGGTACCGTTTCGCCATCTTCACATAGCTGGTGTCGGCGTCGAACACGTACCGGACGGTGCGCAGGTAACGCAGCTGGCCGAGGCTGGGGTACCAGCGCGGCGCGATGCGTGTCGGTCCGCCTTCGGGATGCTGGTATTCGCCGCCGGCATCGTCGCTGGTTTCCAGGATGGTCATCACGCCGGCCGTGCCGTCGAGCTGGCCCCACCACGGCATGTAGAACGAGCGCGAGTTACACAGGTCGCCCCCCGAAATGGCTTGCGGCCAGTTCCCCGGCAGCAGCATCCCCTGCATGCGCGGGATGACCGATACGAAATTCGGGTCCTGTTTCGGCACGAGCGCTTTCGGCCACTGGATCATGGCCAGGTCGCGCTCGTGTTCCACCGCCGCCAGTTCAAAGACGATCTCGCGGCCGATCAGGTTGGCGCAGAGCCGCAATTCAAACCCCGGCGCGTCCGGGAATTCCGCCAGCGTGATCATCATGCCCACCGCATACCCCGGCGCGAAGGGTTCGACCTTCCGCTGGACCGCGTCCAGCAGGCTGAACTCCTTGCCGCCCTTGCTGATGTCGCCTTTGGCGGCCGGTTCGAACCGCCAGACGTGGCCGTCCGCATTCACCTCCATCGCGAAATCGGCTTTCATCAGGCTCAGGACCATCCCGGGCGTCTCGAGTTGCCACCGGTCGTCCCGCTCAGCAAACGAACCGTCCGCCTTGCCCGGTTGTTCGGCCGCGTGGGCCCACAGCCACATGCGGACGCCGTCAATGGCCAGGTAGAGCGCCTTGTATTCGTCTTCGTTCGCCGCGCCTTTGGCCAGCAGGGCCTCGAGTTCAGCCAGTTTCGCCGCCTTCTCCGCATCCAACACTTCGGGCACCGAGATGGCGCCGAGGCGCTCGACGTGAAAGCGAAGCGTGTCAACGCGCGGAGCAAACTCGTCCGCCGCCGCAAGCTGGGACAACACTACGAGAATCGAGATCATCGCTACCCCCTCCAGGTGATGGACATCCGCGGACCGCAACGCCCACAGGATACGTCCCGGCATCATGGCGCAAATACCGGCGCGAAGTCCACACCCGCCAGGGGCGCCGGGCGCGGCCGAGAACGGCGTTGTCCCCCCGGTCAGGCAGCGTGTTTGGGACACACCGCCGCCCTTGGGTATACTGCCGTCCTGTATGTGGTTCGTCACGGGATAACAGGGGACATGGCATGGCGGGCAAGAAAACAAAATCGATACCACCGCGAAGCGCAGTAAAACGGGAAGACACCTGGGACTTGACGCCCCTCTACGGGAGCGAGGCCGCCTGGGAACGGGCCATCAAGAAACTCGAACGCATGACCGCCGGATTCGCCAGGTTCCGCGGCCGCCTCCATCGATCCGCGAAGATAATCCGTGCCTGTTTCGACTATGAAACCGAGTTCGAGAAACTCGCCGAACGCATCGGCTCGTATGCGTTTCTGAAATCGGCCGAGGATGTCGCCAACAGCACCTACCAGGCGATGGCAGGGCGCTACATGCACGTCGCCACCATCGCGAACGAGGCCGCGAGCTTCATCGCGCCCGAAATCCAGGCCATCCCCGTCGAACGCATGCGGCGCTTCCAGAAATCCAGAGCGCTCGAGCCCTACCGGTTCCAGTTGAAAAAGCTCCTGCGCTACCGCCCCCACATCCTCTCGCTGGCCGAGGAACGCCTCCTGGCCATGCAGGGCGAAGTCGCCGGAAGCGCGGGGCGCATTTTCGGCCAGCTCAACGACGCCGACCTCAAATTCGGATTCGTCACGAACGAGAAAGGGGTCCGGGTCGAGCTGACCCAGAGTTCGTTCCGCACCCTGCTCGAATCCCCCAAACGCGCCGTGCGCAAACAGGCCTATGAGCAGTTCTACACAGGCTACGAAGACCATGCCAACACCCTGGCGGCGGCGCTGAGCGCCTCCGTGCTCCAGGACGTCTACCACGCCCGCGTCCGCAATTTCGGCTCGTGTCTCAAACAGGCGCTGTTTGCCGACAACGTGCCCCCCGCCGTATACGACAGCCTCATCCAGGCGGTTCACGACAATCTGCCGACGGTATACCGGTATCTCGAACTGCGCCGCAGGGCCCTTCGCGTCAAAGACCTGCATTTTTACGACAACTACGTGCCCATCGTGCAGAGCAAGGCCTGGAAACACAGTTTCGACGAGGCCGCCGCCACGGTGGTTGATGCGTTCGCGCCCCTCGGCGCCGCGTACTGCGGCGCGCTGGAGAAGGGCTTGCGCACGGGACGCTGGGTCGACCGCTACGAGAACCGCGGTAAACGGAGCGGCGCATTCTCCGCCGGCGGATATACGGGCCCGCCCTACATCCTGATGAATTACCAGGAAGACGTGATCGACAGCGTGTTCACCCTGGCGCACGAGGCCGGCCACTCGATGCACACCTATTTCAGCGCGCGCACCCAGCCGTTTCAGGACTACGAATACACCATCTTCGTGGCCGAGGTGGCCTCGACGTTCAACGAACAGCTGCTCAGCGCACGCCTGCTCGCGCAGGCCAGCGACCGGAAGACCCGGGCCTACCTGGTCAACCGTGAGATCGACGAGATCCGCGGCACCCTCATCCGCCAGACCATGTTCGCCGAATTCGAGAAGATCATCCACGCCATCGCGGAGGCGGGCGAGCCCCTCACGCTCGAGCGCATCCGCGGCGAATACCGCCGCCTGCTCGAACTCTACTTCGGCCCCGATTTCGCGCTCGACGAGTCGTTGTCGCTGGAGGGCCTCCGCATCCCCCATTTCTACAACGCGTTCTACGTATACAAGTACGCGACGGGCATCGCCGCCGCTATCACCCTGGCGAAACGTGTCGCCGGGGGCGGACCCAGGGAACGCGAACGGTACCTCAACTTTCTCCGGGCCGGCGGTTCGAAGTTCCCGCTCGACCTCTTGCGCGACGCCGGGGTCGACCTCACCAGCCCCGAGCCCGTCGCCACCGCCATGGAACGGTTCAAAACCCTCGTCGCCGAACTCGAGGAACTCGTGTAGAAAACAGCAGACGCGCGCGGGCGCCATGGGGTCGGCGCCCGGCGCTCTGTTTTCGGAAGGGATTGGCCACAGCGTTTGAAAACCCCGGAAAAGAACGGGGATGAATGAAATGACCGGCGGAGGCGCCGATCCCAGGCCAGACAAGAACGGGGACCTGTTCCAGGCGCCGTCTGCGGCGCGGCCCTTTCGCCCTTCGTCCGGCCTTTCCTATTTCTCGCCGCCCTGCTGGCAGCCCTGGCACCCGTCCCAGCAATAAGTGCAGAGCTTCGTTTTGGGCAGGCCGATGGCTTTCACCAGGTCGTCGAGCTTCTGGTATTTCAGGGTCGTCAGGGAGAGACGCTGCCGGATCCGGTCGACCATGGTGGCGTACTGGGACGTCGACGCATCGGTGTACGCGCGCAGTTCCTCGTCGCCGTCGCCTTCGAGTTCCCGGATGGCGCGGCGGGCCGCCAGGTCCAGGACGGTTTTTGAACGCGAGAAATTTAGGAATTCGCAACTGTAGACCAGCGGCGGGCACGCCGGCCGCATGTGCACTTCCTGCGCGCCGTAATCGTAGAACTGCTGGATCGTGTCGCGGAGCTGCGTTCCCCGGACGATCGAGTCTTCGCAGAACAGCAGTCTCTTTCCCTGGATGAAGTCGACAATGGGGATGAGTTTCATGCGGGCGACGAGCTCGCGCATGTCCTGGTTCTGGGGCATGAAACTGCGGGGCCATGTGGGGGTGTACTTCACGAACGGGCGCGCGTAGGGGATTTTGGCCGCGTTGGCGTATCCGATGGCATGGCCCGTGCCGGAATCGGGAATCCCCGCCACGAAATCAATGTCCTCATCGTCGCCGGCGGCGAGCGCGGCCCCGCAGCGGTTGCGTACGACCTCGACGTTGATGCCCTCGTAACTCGATGCCGGGAACCCGTAATAGACCCACAGGAACGAACAGATCCGCAGTTCGTCGCCCGGCGGCGCTTTCTGTTCGGCGCCGTCGGCGGTGACCAGGACGATCTCGCCCGGGCCGAGGAAGCGGTCCAGCGCGTACCCGAGATTGGGGAGCGCGGCGGTCTCGAACGTGACGGCGCAGGCCCCGTCTTTCTTGCCAATGGCCAGGGGCGTGCGCCCGAAACGGTCGCGCGCGGCGTAAATGCCCTGCTGCGTCAGCAGAAGCAGGGTGCAGGAGCCCTCAATGGCCTTCTGGGCGGCCAGAATCCCTTCTTCGAAGGTGGCTTCCTGGTTGATCAGCGTGGCAAACAGCTCGGTGGGATTGATGCCCCCGCCGCTCATCTCCGAAAAATGGGTGGTCCGCTTCTTGAACGCGCGTTTGGCAAGCGCATCCGCGTTCTTGATGGCGCCCACGGTCACGATGGCATAGGGGCCGAGGTGCGACCCGATGATCAGCGGCTGCGACTCGGAATCGCTGATGACCCCGACGCCGCTGTGCCCGTGCATGTGCTGGATGTCGTCTTCGAATTTCGAACGGAACTGGGCCGTGGAGATGTCGTGGATGTGGCGGGTATACCCCTCGCCGTTCAGCACGGCAAGGCCGCCCCGCGACGTGCCCAGGTGCGAATGGTAATCGGTTCCGTAAAACAGGTCGTTTACGCAATCGTCCTTCGACACGACGCCAAACAATCCGCCCACGGTGATTCTCCTCTAATAACGGTCGGGCAATAAAAGCGAGGCTGGAGGACCTGTCCCTCCGCGGTGGAATGTACCGCATTGCATGGGCGCCGGGCAAGCTTGCTCGCGAACCCCTCGGCCGGGTGCGCGGGCGGGGCCGGGGCGGCTCAGATCTGCGGGATGGCCTCGGGCTGCGGATACAGCGTCTCGATGCGGTTCAGCACGTCGTCGGTGAGCTGGAGCTCGAGCGCCTTGAGGTTCTGCTGCAACTGTTCGACCCGCGACGCCCCCAGGATGACGCTGCTGACGTTGGGGTTGCGGAGACACCACGCGATGGCCAGTTCGGCGGCGCTGGCGCCGAAATCCTTCGCGATCGCGGCCAGTTCCTGCCCCTTTTGCTTGTATTCCTCGGTCCAGTACATGGCCTTGATCACGAGGTTCTGCCGGTCGTCGGAGGCGCGGCTGCCTTTGGGGGCGTCCTGGCCCGGTTTGTATTTGCCGGTGAGCATGCCGTGGGCGAGCGGCGAGAAGATCACGTTGCCGATGCCTTCCTCGGCCGTCGTGGGAAACAGCAGCGATTCGGGATACCGGTAGAGCAGGTTATAGCGGGGCTGGCTCACCGCGATCGGCCGCGCGCCCAGCCGGGCCGCCAGTTCGTTGGCCCGCACCATCAATGGCGCCGGCCATTCGCTCACGCCCCAGTAAATCACCTTGCCCGCACGAATCAGGTCTTCCATCGCCAGGATGGTCTCGTCGAGGGGCGTGTCGGCGTCGGGACGGTGGCACATGTAGCAGTCGACATAGTCCATGCCCAGGCGTTTGAGGCTTTTGTCGCACGATTCCTTGATGTGTTTGGCCGACAGGCCGCGGTCGTTCGGCGCGTCGCTCATGGGCGCCCACACCTTGGTCAGGATGAACAGGTCGGAACGTTTCACGCCGGCCACAAGTTCGCCCAGGGCCTTTTCGGCCTCGCCCCGGTTGTACGCATCGGCCGTGTCGAAGTAGTTGATCCCGGCGTCCAGGGCGGTCTTGACCAACGCCTTGGACGTCCCGGCGTCCGAGGTGAACCCCACCGTCAGGTAGGTGCCCAGGCTCAGGGAGCTGACCTTCGCGCCCCATTTTCCGAGTTTGCGGTACTCCATCGTCCTTCCCCTCCTGCGACCTGTCGCGCTTGCGTCAATGCACGAATCCTAACACTCGGCCGCTGCATCCTCAAGGCGGCCGCCCTTCCGGAAAGACAAGCGCGGGACCGGCCCCGATGGAGCCGGTCCCGCACGGTGCGAAGCGCGCCCCGGCCTGTCCATTGCCGGAACACGCAAACCCGGGCCTACGCGGTGAAGTTGAGGATGGCGTCGGCGGCGGTTCCGCGCGAGCCGTCATTGCGCAGGAACGAGGCGATCTGGGCGATGCGGTTGCCGCCCGCCGCGACCTGGCTGACGTTGCGGTACCCCAGCGAGATTTCCTCTATGCCCGCCTCGGCGAGGCCGATCAGTTCGCCCGCCTCGGTCTGGCCATCGCCGTCATCCCGCCACAGCAGGAGGCCGTCGTATTCCGCGTCCAGCCGGTTGATGCGGCCGTCGCGGTTGGTATCCAGGCGGCGCAATTCCTCGAAGCCGTTCGCCGCGCCGTTCTGGTCGCCGAACAACTCGGCGCCGTTGTCGATCCGGCCGTTCGCGTTGCGGTCCATCGCCAGGAACGCGTC
>JAAYAQ010000505.1 GCA_012719295.1 Candidatus Hydrogenedentota bacterium
ACGTGTCCCCGTTCGAACCGGAGGGCAGCCCCGTAGACGGTGAACACGGGATTCCGGACAACCCCAACGGCCCAACCCCGAATGGGGTTGAACAAATCTGCATCCCTTGCCCAAAACTGCGGGGTTCAAATCCACCCCCGGCCGCCTTCGTCGGCCACCCCCGCCAGCGGGGGACAGAAGAGGCGGGAAGAATCCATCCGTACCATCATCACAAAACGGTGACAGAGGAATTGCTGACGTTTCTCAAGCGGCACGGGATCGAATGTGATCCCAGATGCATCTGCGACCTAATGCGGACTCTGTCGTCCCTACGGGACTCGATGTGGGCGCGACGCTAATCCCCGGGTTGAAACCCGGGGCTATTTTCTTTCGTCCCTTCGGGACTGCGTTCGTCCGCGGCGCGACTACGTGTCCCCGTTCGGACCGGATGGGCAGCCACGAGGGGCTGCCCCTACAAGGGGGATCCGATGGGCAGCCCCGACACGGCAACAACGTGTCCCCCATTCTTTCAGCCCTGAAAGGGCGACCGAGAATAGCCCGGGGGGAGTCACTCGGAACGCGTGACGCCGCCCCGGGAAACGCGCCCCCCATTGGAAGCGCCCTGAAAGGGCAGCACGAGTTGAAAGGCCAGGGATCAATACCGAACCGGCGCCCGGCGATCCCAGGGCGTCACGCAGACGATTCAAATGGCACTCCGGGGATCCCGGAACGGGGTCCAATTTGAGTAGACCTGGGCGCAGCCCGGGGATTACCCGCACCACAACGCGCGAACCCCGAATGGGGTTGAACAGCGGGCGTCCGTTCGCCCCCCCTTCTGGGGTCACGGTGGGGTGGGGGCCGTATCCGATCCACGGGTTTCGCCCGCGGCCACGCACATTCGAAATCTGCGGTGTCGTTCAGAAATGCAGCGCGCGCGTGTTCTCGGGGTAGCGCGATATGACCCGTCTGGCACATGACTGGACGATGCAAACGCCGCCATTTTCCTGTCTGTGGGGAACGGCCATGCCCGGGGGAACGCCACGGATACGGTGTGCTGATTGGGATTTCGCAGGGGGAATTGGCTATCATCACCCGTGGCAAACAACCGGATTCAGAGAGGAACCCGCCGAATGAGAAGTTTTCTGATTGGCTGCGGGCTTGTGGTGTTGATCGCGGCTTCGGCGGTGGCACAGACGGTTCATCGCGGGACGGTGTTTCCCGGCGAGCGCCGGGTGGTCACGGATGCCCAGACGGGCGCCGAGCTCGTGTTTCTGACCACGGGGGACAGCACGGACACCAACCTGTATTTTCACGACCGGTCGTGGCTGTCGGACGGATCGGTGATCCTGTTCAATTCAAACCGCGACCAGGGCGGCCTGATGGGTTACCTGGCCGAGACGGGCGAGCTGGTGAGTTTCACGACCGCGGACGGTGCGCTGGGCGGCGCCACCGCCGCGTTGACGGGCCCCCGCTTCTTTGCCATCAGGGGCAACCGGATCCTGGAAGTGACGCTGGCGATTGCGGCATCCGCCAATCCGGCGGAACAGCCGTCGGATGTGAGGGTCACGGAACGGGTGATTTGCGAACTGCCGGCCGTCGCGACCAATACGGCGTTGAATGAAAGCTGCGACGGCACGCGTCTGAGCGTCGGCGTGCGCGGAGCGGCTACGGAGGACAAGCCGGCCATTCTGGTGATTGAGGTGGCCAGCGGGGCCATCCGCGAGTTGTGCCGGTTCGACGATCCCGACACGTACCACGTGCACGTGCAATGGAGCCGGACCGATCCGAATCTGTTGAGTTACGCGGGGCACCCGCAGCGGCTGATGGTGGTCGACACCCGTGACGGCGTTCCGAGGAACCCGTACCGGGCGTGGGAGAACGAACTGGTGACGCACGAATCGTGGTGGGTGAAAGACCGGCTCCTGTTCTGCGGCGGCATCCATCCCAAGCCGGGCGAGGACTCCCACGTAAAGGTTTTGGACATGCGCACGGGCGAGGTCCGGATCATCGGCGAGGGCGCGTGGTGGCCGGGCGGCAGCGAGTCGGAGATTGCGAAGCGCAACTGGTGGCATGCTTCGGGAAGCGAGGATGGCCGCTGGGTAGCCGCCGATAACTGGCACGGCGACATCATGCTGTTCGAGGGCAAGACCAGCCGGCCGCGCTTGTTAACCGCCGGGCACCGGACCTACGGCAAGGGCGAGCATCCGCACGTGGGCTGGGACCGCGCGGGGCGACAGGTCGTATTCACGTCGCATTTGCTGGGGTCGCCCGATGTGTGTGTGGCGACGGTTCCCGAGGCCTGGCAGGACGCGCTGCCGGAGTGACGGGCAGCGGGGACGCGGGAGGAAACGAGCGATGCGCATTCAGCTACGGCGGGTCTACGAATCGCCGGGAATGAACGACGGCTACCGGGTGCTGGTGGACCGTGTGTGGCCTCGGGGTGTTTCGAAGGAGGCCGCCCGTGTGGACGCGTGGAACAAAGACGTCGCGCCCAGCACCCGGCTGCGGCAGTGGTTCGGCCATGACCCCGGAAAATGGGGAGAATTCAAGAAACGGTATTGGCAGGAACTGCATGCGAACCGCGCCGGGGTTGCGCCACTGCTCGAACGGGCGCGGGCCGGACGGGTGACCCTGGTGTTCGGAGCGAAGGACGCGGAACACAGCAATGCCGCCGCGTTGCGCGAGTACCTCATGAACGAACTGGGAGAGGATGCGGCGGCCGATGCGGAGTGAGCGAATCCTGCCCCTGATTGCACTGACGATGGCGGGAGCGATGTGCCTTGGCGCCCGGGAAGGGTTTTTGAACAATGGCGTGACGGCGCACCGCGGCAACGCGGCGGAGTATCCCGAGAACACGCTGCCCGCGTTCGAAAGCGCGTTGGCGCTGGGCGTGGACTGGATCGAGCTGGACATTTACCGCACGAAAGACGGGGCACTCGCGGTGATTCATGACGCCGACACCGCGCGCGTCGGCGACCGCACGGTCAGCGTGGCCGAGGCGACGTATGAGGAGCTGGCGCGGGTGGACGTGGCCCACGCGTTTCGCGTGAAACACGGCCTCTCGGCCGAGGCCTGCCCGCCGCAGCGCGCGCCGTTGCTCGAGGAGGTGCTCGACCGGGTCATGGCGCAACGCCGCACGCGGGTGAGCATTCAGCCGAAACAGCCCATCGTGGACGAGGCGGTGGCGCTGGTGAAACGGATGAAGGCGGAGGCCTGGGTGGGTTTCAACGACGGCGACCTGAACAAAATGAAACGCGTGAAGGCGCTGGAACCGTCGTTGCCTGTGTTCTGGGACTGGTCTGGCGGCTTTGATCTGGCGCGCGACCTTCTCATCGCCCGGCAATGCGGGTTCGAGAGCATCGTGGTCCACCATGAGGCGATCACGGAAGACGTGGTAAAGGCCATTACGGACGCGGGCTTCGAGCCGGGCGCATGGACCGTCAACGACGCGGCGCGCATGCGGCGCCTGCGGGCCATGGGGGTGTACCGGCTCTACACGGATTATCCCCGGTGCGGTCTCGAGCTGAACGGGAGCGGGGCCGGGGAGCACTGAGAGGCGGCGCCTCAGTCGATGATGATGTTGCCCTCGTTGGTGCGGAGCGTCACGGTGTGCTGTCCCTGATTGAGGCGCCCGGAGAATTTGCGGACGCTCCCCTCGATGCTTCCCTGGAGCGGAAACGCGCCGCAATGGACCTCGCCGCCCACGGTTTCGACGTAAAACGACGCGTCGGACCCCTGGGCCACCACGATGCTGATGTCGCCCCGCTCGCTCGAGATGTCGTAAGTGCCCTGGATGCCTTCGCCGAGGGCGATGATGCGGACGTCGCCGCCGTGCTGGCGGATGGTCACGGGCCCCAGCGGCGCATCGGCGACGGTCTTGCCCTCCGTGCAGGTGATCTGCTGCGCGCCTCCGACAGAGCGGGTGGTGATGGTGCCCTTGGTGGCCGTGGCGGTGACGGCCCCGGCGCAGTCGAGGGCCTGGACGTCGCCGCTCTGGTTGGTGATGTCGACGGGGCCGAGGCATTTTTCCGCGACGGCGCGCCCCTGCGTCTGGACTATGTTCACGGCGCCTTCGAATTCGCGCACGATGGAGTCGCCGTTCTGGGCGCGCAGGGTCAGGAGCGCGGTGCGCGGGGCGCGGACCAGCAGGTCGACGCGGTAGTACGAGCAGCCGAGGGCGGTCATATCGCCGCGGACGGTGGTCTGCACCTGGATGCGGTTCTCGAGTTTTTCGACATTGACCCCGAGGGCTTCGAGCGCGGCGGGCGCGTTTTCGGTGGCCTGGAGGAGCACGTGTTTGCGCGCCATGACCTGGACCTCGGAGCCGTCGGTGGCTTCCACGCGCACCGTCCCGGCGATGGCGTCGATGACGAGTTCCGCGCCCGGCTCGAATGCGGCGGCCTTTTCAACGACGCTTTCGAACAGTTTCGCGTCCCCGGGAGCGGGCGCGTCGAATTCGGTGCGGCCTTCCTGGACGATGAGGATCTCGTCGAACGAGGTGCGCAGGGCCACGCGCCGTTTTGATTCGAGGTTCTGATTGCGTCCGTAGACCAGATCGCCGACGACGTTCTGCTCCAGGGGGATGTGGGAGCGGAGTTCGCCGAACAGCACTTCGCACTGGAGGTCGGGGACGTCGAATTCGGAGACGTACATGTGGACCGGGCCGTTGGCGTTGGTGATGTCGACCGTGGCCTCCGTCCCGAGGCTGCGGAGGACCACCGAGCCCATGAAGTTGGTGGCGCGCAGGTTGCCCGCGATGTTGCTGAATTCGGCCTGGCAGCCCAGGAGTTCGAAGGTGCCGCCCTTGGCGAGATCCTGCGCCTGGAGGGCCTCGCCGCGGGCCCGCACGTTGACTTCCCCGTCGATGTTGCGCAGCTCGATGACCCCGTAGGCGGAGTCGATGGCGACGTTGCCTCCGACGTTCTGCAGAAGGGTATCGCCGAAATGGTTCCGGCATACGATGTTCGCGTCGCGGGGGATGGTAAGCACGTAATTGACTTCGATGCGGGTCCGGCCCATCTCGCGGGTGTCGGGGAGCAGGGTGCGGATGCTGAGACCGTCGCCGCGCGGGGTGACGTTGATGTCGATCGAACGGCCGATCTGGTGCGCGAGTTCCGAGGTTTCGGCGCCGACCGAGATCTCGGCATTGACCTGCACCACCTGCTCGGCCCAGGAGTTGACGCGGATCTCGCCGAATTCGTTGTCGATGATGATCGTTGCGGGCGGACGCACCGGGAACAGCTCTTCGAACGGGTAGGAGGCGGAACCCGGCATGGGGCCGGTGTTGAAATCGCGCCAGGGACCGAACGGAGGCTTGACGATCTCCTCGCTGCGCTTCCCCATCTGCTGGAGCGAACCGGCGATGGACTCAAAAATGTCGCCCACCCGGTTGACCAGATCTTCTTCCCCGGCCTGAGCGAGGCCGGAGACAAAAAAAACGGCCAAGAGGATTATCTTGACCTTTGTCGAGCGAGGACAGTACATCGTACGCGGCCGTTCAACGGCCCTGTTCCACGTAGAGCGTCCTCAATGCTTGCGCCTCGCGTTCCAGGTTCGCCGTTACCAGGCGGCTTGCCCGAAGGCAGCCGGGATTGCGTTTGAGGGCGGCCAGGGCGGCGTTCCGGTCGGCATGCAGGGCCACGACCATGTGGCGGTGCTGGCGTTCCCACGGGCTGACCGGGGTATCGGATTGCGCGTTGACCGCGGAGGCGAGGCTCTGAATTTCGGACGTCTTGCGTTGCAGTTCCTCCGGCGAGGGGGCGGTGGACACGGCCGTCAGGCGGCTCGCGGCCGGGGCCGGGCCGGCCAACGCGGCTTTGGCGGGCCGGTCGATCGCGGCGGTGAACACCCAGGCCGCCACCAGCACAACGCCCGCGGCGCAGGCGAGGCCTCTGGCGACGGCAAACGCTCTGCGGAAGAACCGGCCCTCTTGCCGGTCGGCTTTGCGCAACTGGCGGGCCGTGGCCAGAATCTGTTCGGCGGACCCGGGCGTGCAATCGAGCATGGGGGCATCGGCGAGGAACGAAAAGGAATCGCGCAGGAGGTTCACCTGCGCTTTGCACGACGGGCAGGACGCCAGATGCCCCCCGATACGGGCCGACACCGGCTTGCCGTCGACCAGCGCCTCGGCATATTCGGTCAATTCATAGCGTGTTGGATGCCCAAACATGTTGCCTACCCAATCACTACCCGGTCGTCTCAGAGATACTCTCTAAACTTCGACAATAAGGGTCTCAAGGCGCGTTCCGCGCGCACCACGCGGGACTTCGCCGTACCGACGGGCACTCCGGTCACCTCGGCGATCTCTTCGTAGGAGAGATCCTGGAAGCGGCGCAGCACGAACACTTCGCGCTGGTGTTCGGGCAGATGCCGCAACGCTTCGTTCACGGCCTCCGAGACCTCGCCGCGCTGGAAGGACGTGAGCACGTCGGCTTTTTCGTCCTCGAAATGTTCGAGGGCGTTGAATTCCTCGTCCTTGACGCGGTTAAACAGCGACGACATGCTGAAGAACTTGGGGCGGCGCTTGCGGCGCAGCCACTCCTTCGAGACGATATTCGACGCGATGGTGTACAGGTACGTGGTGAACTTGGCCGTTGGCTGGTAGCGTTCGGCGTTTTTCACGAGCGCCAGAAACACTTCCTGCGTCAGCTCCTCCGCGATGTGCCGGTTCTGGACCATGCGGAAGATGTAGTTCATCACGCCGCGCTGATGCCGTCTCAGCAATTCGGCGAAGGCTTCGTCGGAACCTTCGCCATGCGTGAGCATGAGGTCTTCGTCGGACCGTTCCGCAAAGGGCAGGCCTTCCCGTTCAATGACCCTAAGCCCTAACTGCGCCTGGGCTTGCTGAGTCTTATGAAGGGCCTCGGCCATGGCGACGCTGCTTCCCTCGTTGTGGTCGTTGTCTGACATCGTAATGTATGCCTAGATCCTTAAAAAGGTTCCACTTATCTTTTCAGCAACGGGGCCATTATACACACATGGAACGGCATCCACAAACATCGCCGGAGCGCAGCGGCGGCTGAATGGACATAAATCATTTCAAACTAGGAGCTTACGTCCATAATGGTCTTGGCGTTCTGAACATGGGCGCAGGCATCCTCGTAGGAGATGATGCCTTCCATGTACAAGCCCTTGACCGACCGGTCCATGGTGCTCATGCCTTCCTTGTAGTTGGTCTCCATGATGCTGTAGACCTGATGGGTCTTGCCTTCGCGGATGAGGTTGGCCACGGCGGTGTTGTTAAGAAGGACCTCCGAGGCCAGCACCCGGCCGTCGGAGTCCGCCCGCGGGATCAGCCGCTGGGAGATGACGGCGAGCAGGGTCATGGACAACATGAACCGGATTTGCTGCTGCTGTGCCGCGGGGAATACGTCGATCACGCGGTCGACGGTCTGTATGGCGTCGTTGGTATGGAGCGTGGCCATGACGAGGTGGCCGGTTTCGGCGGCGCGCAGGGCGGCCTGGATGGTCTCGAGGTCGCGCATCTCGCCGATGAGGATGACGTCGGGGTCCTGCCGGAGCACGTATTTGAGGGCCTCGTTGAACCCGTTGGTGTCGCTGCCCACCTCGCGCTGGTCGACGATGCTCTTCTTGTGCTGGTGCACGAACTCGATGGGATCCTCGACCGTGATGATGTGGCATTCGCGGCTTTTGTTGATGAGGTCGATGATGGACGCCTGCGTGGTGGTCTTGCCGTGGCCGGTGGGCCCGGTGACGAGAATGAGCCCCTGCTTTCGCTGCGCGAGGGATTCCACGACTTCGGGGAGCCCGAGCTTGTCGAGAGAGGGGATTTTCTCCGGGATCGGCCGGAAGGCGCCGGTGACGGACTGTTTCTGGTAGTAGACATTGACGCGGAACCGGTGTTTCCGGCCGACGGCCAGAGAGAAGTCGAGTTCCTTGTCTTCCTCGAATTTCTTTCGCTGTTCGGGGCTGAGGGCGGTGTAGATAAGTTTCTTGCAGTCTTCGGCCGTGAGGGCATCGCTTCGCGTCCGGTACAGGCGGCCGTTGACGCGCAGCATGGGGGGCGCCCCCGCGCTGATCAGCAGGTCCGACGCATTCTGTTTGGCAACGAGATCGAACAAGGATTCCAGTTGCTGCATGGTCTCACCTTTCCTGGCTGCGCGGCCCGCGCCGCGCGATGGTCGTGTGCGTCATTCGGAGAATTCCGCGGAAATGCATCCTCCCCGATGCGCGGAACCTCCGTTCCCCCACGCAATGCCTGACAGACGAATTCATGATAGCCTCCGCCGAGGCGCGATGCAATCATGCTGACGATCCCTCAATCGCCGGGCCAGCATGATGTAGACGGGGCGACCCCCGGTCGACAGGGTGGACGCGGTGGACGCGGTGGAGACGCGTGCTTTGGCGGCGGCGTGATTCCGCTCCCGCAAACGCGGGTTCAGCGGCGGGGCTCGGGGCGGGTCGTGGCGGTGCGCAGTTGATTTTCCAGATGGTCGAGCGCGCCGGGGGGGATGTCACGGCGGTAGCGCACTTCGACGTAGGCGGCGTACCAGGCCGAGGGACGGTCCATGCCCGCCTCCCGGAGGCGGAGGGCAAAGCGGCTGAGCGTTTCGCCGCGGGCACGGGTATGGCCGTCAGCCGCGACATGGGCGTCCATGCGGGCCAGCATCGCCTGGCATTGCCTGACCCGGGGCGACACGGGGACGGCGCGGCGCGGCGGCCGCCGTCTCCAGCGCCGCCGTACGAGCAGCGCCGCCAGGACGGTCAGCGCGGCCCAGCCCCAGACGCTGGTGACCACGGCATTCAGGACGTCGCGGATAAGCACCCCGGCGGCCAGGAGCAGGGCGGCGAGGTCGCCCCGGGCCAGGGCCTCGCGGAACGCCTGGATCCGGTACTTGAGGAGATCCAGGAGCTGCCGCCAGCGGCTCGCCTCGGGGGAAGGCCGTCCACCCGGGGGCGTGGCCTCGACGAGGACCCATCCGCGCTCGGGGTCGTAGGCTTCGACCCAGGCATGGGCGTCCTTGTCGCGGGCAAGCCAGTAGCCGCCGTAGGTGTTCTTGGAGCCGACCAGGTAGCCGGTGACGTAGCGGGCGGGAACCCCCGCGAGGCGGAGCAGGACGGCCGCGCCGCTGGCGAAGTATTCGCAGTGCGCGGGGGGGCGTTGGAGCAGGAAATAGGTGATGGGATCCTCGTCTTCGGGGATCTGGATGCCGAACTCGTAGGTGAAATTCGAGCTGAAAAACCGGGTGACGGCGTCGATCTTTCCACGGACCGTCGTGCATTGGCCGGTGAGGGTCCGGGCCAGATCGCGGACGCGCGGGTCGGTGGTTTCGGGGAGCTGGAGCAGTTGTTCGCGCCGGGCCTCGGCCACGGGTTCAAACGCCGGATGCGCGGGGACGGCCACGCGGTAGGAGGTGTCGCGGGGCATCGTGCTGGAGATGGGCGTGCCTTCGCGATCGACAGAGACCGTGCCGCCGTACGTGTAGAGGCAGGCGGCGCCAAGGGGGGCGAACGCGGCCCGATCCGTTCGCCCGGTCGGATACATGGCCAGGAGCCGCCAATCGCCGGGTTCGGCAGGCGCTTCGCGCAGGCGCAGCGCGGTCTCGCCGGGCTGGAGTCTGGGCGCGTTCGCGGGAGGGACAGCGGGCTCGGCCGGGATGGATTCGCCGCGGATTTCCCAGTTGTCGCCCTGGAAGGTGTCGAAGGCCAGGCCGCGCAGGTAGCCCGGAGGCGTGTCAGAGAAGATGCGCAAGGCCACGGCGGTTCCGCCTTCGGCCTGCATGGCCGCGACGCTGCCCAAGCGCGCGGAACGGGAAAAGCCCACCGAGCCGCCCTGACTCATGCGGTAGACCAGCCGCCCGAGAAAGACGTCGATGGCGTTCCGGTGGCGGTAGAGCAGGTGGCTGGAGACCGCGCCGCCCGCGACGGCCGCGGCGAGCAGGGCCAGCGTGGCGGCGGCGGTCACGCGGGAGAAGCGGCCCCGCCCGTTGGGAAAGGGGGTTCGAAAGGTCAGGTAATACAGCGCGGTGAGCCCGGCCAGGGCCAGGGAGAGCCACAGGTAGGTGGGCCTGCTCGCGCCGGTGCCCACGGCGGGGATGTTGCCGGCCAGCACCATGGCGTTTGCCGACAGGAGGGGCACGTAGAGCGGCAACCCGGTGTCGCGGCGGAGGAACAATAACGCGGTCAGAAAGGCGAGCAGCGCCTGAGCAATGGCGTGGGCGAGGGAATACTCCATGAGGGGCGATAGAGAGAAGAACGGAAGCGTCGAGTCGCCGATGGTGGTGAGGGGTTGAAGGCGCCATTTGACCGCAAAGGCGAGCAGGATGCCCACCAGCACGAGGACCTGGCGTTCGCGGCGCATGCGGAACTGCCACAGGCCCGGCGTGCCCGCCAGCGCCACCGCGATCAGGACGGCGGAGAAATAGTAGCGCATGGACAACAGGGCCGTCATCGCGGCGGGGACGGCGATGAGGCCGAAGGTGATGAGGCGCCGCACGATCATAGCTGCTCGATGCCTCCGGCAAACACGTCGGCGGGGGAGAGGCAGAGAATGGGTCCGAGCCAGTCCTCGGCAGGGCCGTAGTCCGTGCTGGGGGGACCGTCGCGCACGAGGAGGACCTTGGTGCTGCAGCCCGCCTCGACCGCGGTGCGCATGAGAGCCTCGCGCGAGGGATCCCAGTCGAGGAGCACGCACACGACCGTGGAAATGCTGGCGAGCTCGTCGGCCAGGGCGGGGGCAACCTTGTCGAACGGGTTGGTGCGGCATTCATCGACGCAGGCGAGGATTTCCAGAACGTTTTCGAGGTGGGCGGTATGGCGGCCCGCGCGAAATACGTACAACTCCGGCCCGGCCGCGAAAATGTCGATGATGTACTCGCCCCGCGACAAGGCATCGGCGATGGAGGCCGCCAGACTGACCGCGGCCTCGAGGTTCTGAAACCCGCCGCGCGGCCGGAACCAGCGGTTGCGGGCCACGTAGGTGTCGAGCACGAGCGCGACACGGCAGTAATACTCTTCCTGGAATTCGCGCACGACGGGCTGGGCGAGGCGCGCCCATGCCCGGAAATCGATGTGGCGGATGGGGTCGCCTTCGCGGTATTCGCGGTTGCCGATGTATTCGGGGGATTCGCCGACGTCCGAGGTCAGGGCGATGCCTCCGGGCTGGTAACGTGTGCCGATGGGCACGTCAATGCCTGCGATGGGGTGGAAATCGGGCAGCACGAGCAGGCTGCTCTTGCTGTTGTGGGCTTTTCCCGCGCGGCAGATGTTGAAGGGAAACGTCGAGAATATCCGCAGCTTGGGCAGGGGATACAGTCCGCGGCGCAGGGGTTCGAGCGTGATGGGGAGGGTGGCGGTTTCGCGGCGTCCAAGGCGGGGCAGTTCCCGGTCGGACTCACGCTGCCGGAGCGCGCGTTGCAGGCCGAAATAGCCGGCGCCGACGCACAGGGCGGGCAGCGGACCCTTGTTGTGCACGGCGAACGATCCGGTGACGGGATGCCGGGCGGTGGCCTTGTCGGGGAAATGGCCGGTGACCTTGACGCGGGGCCGTGCGAAGAGATTGACCAGGAACGCGAGCATCCCGACGCAAAACAGCGCGAGGAAGGTCTGAAACGAGGGAATCTCGAGGGACGGCGCGGCAAGGGTGCCGGTGATGATCCCCGTGATGACGAGGATCCGCCCGCCCGGCGTCAGTTTGTACATCCAGAGAAACCGGAAGAAGCGTTCGAGGCTGTCGGACCGCTTTCGTTTCATGTGGGAACCCGGATGTCCTCGAGGAGTTCGCGAATGAGTTCCTGTTTTGTGGCGCCGGCGTACTTGGCCTTGGATGTGAGCACCATGCGGTGGGCCAGCACCGCCGGCGCGAGCCGCTGGACGTCGTCGGGGAGCACGCAGGCGCGGGAGTCGATAAACGCCGCGGCCTGGGCCGCGCGAAACAGCATCAGGGAGCCGCGGGGACTGACCCCGAGTTTGAGGAGCTCGTGTTCGCGCGTGCGGCGGACAATCTCGACCACGTAACGGGAAACGGACTCTTCGACGGCGATCTTGCGCACGGCGCGCTGCATGGCCACGATGTCTTCCCGGGTGAGGACGGCCGTGATGCGTTCGAGCGGATGCGACTCCGCCTGGGCGTAGAGGATGCCGACTTCGGCGTCGGCTTCGGGATAGCCCAAATCGAGCTGAATGAGAAACCGGTCGAGCTGGGCCTCCGGCAGGGGGTAGGTGCCGTGGTACTCGACGGGGTTCTGGGTGGCGATCACGAGAAACGGTTCGGGCAGGGTGTGGCTTGTGCCTTCGATCGTGGCCTGCATCTCGTTCATGGCCTCGAGCAGCGCCGACTGGGTGCGCGGCGACGCGCGGTTGATCTCGTCCGCCAGCAGGACGTTGCTGAAGATGGGGCCCTGCCGGAAGGTGAACGCGCCGGTGGCGGGATTGTAGATCGAGGAGCCCAGGATGTCGCTGGGTAACAGGTCGGGGGTGAACTGTACCCGGTGGAACGTGGCGTCGATGGAGCGGGCGAGGGCTTTTGCCAGGGTGGTCTTGCCGACGCCCGGCACGTCTTCCATGAGGACGGAGCCGCCCGCGAGGAGGGCGGTCACCAGCAGGTCGATCGCGTCAGGCTTGCCCTGAATGACCTCGCCCAGATTGTCCTTGAGCGATTGCACCTTTTGTGTGAGGTCTGCGGCAGTGGTCTGGGTCATGCGTAATCTCCTGTGCGGGCCTCCGTGAAGCGCCGGGCATCCCCCTGAATTCCGGATTGATGTGCTGCATGCTAAAGCCTTTTGCGCCCGCCATCAAGTAAGGACGCCGCCGGGCCGGTGGTTTGCATAATCCCCGATTGTTTGATATACGTTCTATAGGGCCTATAGGCTACAGAAGCGCGCGTCATGAGCGAGCGCCGGTTCATTCCTCCGCATGGCAATTACCGGGAATTGCTTTCGTACCGCAAGGCCGTGGTGGTGTATGACCTGACCGTTGGCTTCTGCCGGCGCTTTCTCAGGCAGGGCGACCGTACCACGGGGCAGATGGTGCAGGCCGCTCGCTCGGGCAAAGGGAACGTCCGCGAGACGCGAAGTAACCACCTCAAAGCGAGCCCTGACACGACCTATAAGACCTATAGGACCTATCCTCTCCCCCCCGCGCCGCCGTGCAGGAAACCGCCCCGCCCGTTACGGTATTCTCTCGGTATGGAAGAGCCACCGTTTGCATTTGCCGAACCGGACTATCCGCTGGGGCCGCTGACGCGTTACCGCGTGGGTGGGCCGGCGCGCTGGGCCTTGCTGCCGCGCACCATGGAGGAGGCGCGGGCGGCCTACGCGTGGATGGCGGCACAACGGACGGGCGGCGCGCCCATGCGCCGGCTTGTTCTCGGGGGCGGTTCGAACGTGTTGATCAGCGACCGGGGGATTGACGGGGCGGTCCTGGTCACCACGGCGCTCGACGGCATCGAGGCGCTGGGCAATGACCGCTACCGTGTGGAATGCGGGGCCGAGCTGGGCGACCTGGTGCAGGACGTGATGCTCCCCAACAACTACGACGGCGTGGGCGGGTTGACGGGCATCCCGGGCACGGTGGGCGGCGCCATCTACATGAACGCGGGCACCGTGAACGGGACGACGTGCCAGTGGCTCGAGAGCGTCGAGGTGGCCGGGGACGGCGGCAGCCGGACGGTCACGATGGACGCGTCGTGCTACGGATACCGGGGCCAGTCGTTTTGTCCGCCGGGGAGCTTGATCCTGCAGGGGGTATTCCGGTTTCGCGCGGCGAAGGCGGATCAGCGGGCGGTGTACGAGCATTACATGCAGCGCCGCCGTGAGAAACAGCCGCAGGGCTATTGCTGCGGCAGCGTGTTCAAGAATCCTCCGGGCGATCATGCGGGGCGCCTGCTCGAAGCGTGCGGGTTGAAGGGGACGCGCCGGGGCGGCGCCGTGATCAGCCCGGTGCACGCGAATTTCATCATGAACGAGGGCGGCGCGGCCTTTGACGATATCCTGGGCCTGATCCGGCTCTGCCAGACCACGGTGAAACAGCAGTGCGGCGTGGACCTCGAGTGCGAGGTGATTGTGCTCGACTGAGCCGGCGGTCAGCCGCCGTAGTTCCGGGGCAGCTGGCCCTCGGCACGGAGCGATTCGACCAGGCGCGTCACGAGCGGTTCGAGATCGGCCTCGGCGACATGCGAGTACCAGACGTTGTCGGGGAACACCATGATGTTGGGCCCGTCTTCACAGCGGTCCAGGCAGCCGGCCTTGCTGACCCGGACGCGACCCCGCAGGCCGCGTTCCTTGATCATGTTCTTGAGTTTCGCATAGAGGACCAGCCCGCCGCCGCCCGCGCAGCACACGCGTTCCCCGGACGGACGCTGGTTGACGCATACAAAGACGATCTTCTTGTAGGGCATCGCGTGTTCGTGCATGGCCACACCTTTGCGATTCGGTTCGGCAGACTGTCATACCAGAGCGGGGGGCGGCAGGTCCAGTTTTACGGCAGCCCCGCATCGCCTTCTGGTGGCGGCGATGGAGGATCCGCGCATATTTTGAAGGCGTTTGCCGGTTCCGTGTACACTTCACCCTTCATTCATGTCCATTTCGCTGACGCCCGCGAGGAAATACGATGCCTGACGACACACCGTTGATAGAGCCGCGCGTTTTGAAGGGGTTTCAGGACTTTCTGCCGGAAGAGGTCCTGGCCCGGAACGCCGTGATGGATGTATGCGAGTCGGTTTTCCGCAAGTACGGTTTTGTGCCGCTGCAGACGCCGGCGCTCGAGCATCTGGACACGCTGCTGGGCACGGGCGGCGAGGAGACCAACAAAGAGCTGTTCCGCCTGGAAACGCCCGAGGGCGAACCCATCGCGATGCGCTTCGATCAGACGGTGCCGTTCGCGCGGATGATGGCGCAGTATCCGGACAAGCTGAAAGCGCCGTTCCGGCGGTACGCGATGGGGCCCGTATGGCGGGGGGATCGGCCGGGCCCCGGGCGGTTTCGCGAGTTCACGCAGATCGACATGGACGCGGCGGGCTCGGAATCGGTGGCCGTGGACGCCGAAATCATCGCGGCGGTCTGCGAGATCATGGTGACGCTGGGCGCAAACGATTTCTGCGTGCTGGTGAATAACCGGAAGCTCATCGACGCGCTGCTGGAAGGGTGCGGGATCACGGACGGAGCCCGGGGAAAGCACGTGTTGCGGGTCATCGACAAGCTCGAGAAGGTGGGCGTCGACAACATCCGGCTGGAACTGGGCGACGGGCGCATCGACGATTCGGGCGACCCGATCCCGGGCGTGCATCTGGACGCGACAACCATTGACGCGATCCTGTCGTTCATCGGGATCACCGGGGCGACGCGCGAGGACGTGGTCGAGGCGATGCGGGCGGCGCTCCCGGCGAGCGAACGGGCGGCGGCGGCGCTGGACGAGATGGCGCAGCTCGCGGCCTGTCTCGACGCGCTGGGCGTGCCGGTGACGCAGGCGCGGTTCGCGCCGAGCCTCGCGCGCGGGCTCGATTACTACACGGGGCCGGTCTACGAGATTGCGATCGCGGAGGGGCGCTTCGGCTCGGTCGGCGGCGGCGGACGGTATGACGGGCTGGTGTCGCGGTTTCTGGAGCGCAGCATCCCCTGCGCGGGCATCGCGTTTGGCCTCGACCGGCTGATGGCCGCGCTCCAGTTCCTCGGCGTTACGCCGCGCGTATCGGCGCAGTCGCAGGTGCTGGTCGCGTTTGTGGGGCGCGTGCCCGAGCCCGAGTTGCTCCGGATCGTGAAGGAACTGCGCGCCGCCGGGCTGCGGGCGGAAGTGTATTTCGGCGTCAAACGCGGCATGAAACACCAGTTGGCCCATGCCGACCGGTGCGGGATTCCCGTGGCGGTGATCGTGGGTGAAGACGAACTGGCGAAGGGCGTCGTGTCGATCAAGGATCTGCTCGCCGGGAAGGACCAGCGCGAGGACATCACCGACCATGACGCATACCGTAAAGCCGGGCGCACCGCGCAGGTGACCGTGCCCCGGGATGCGATGGTGACGACGATCCGGGAGATGCTGGCGTGCTGAACCGGCTACCTGAATGCCGGTACTCCTGTAAGCGCATGGTGCATCAAGAAGGGGGAGGGCCATGACCATGACCGGCCGGGAACGCGTTTGGGCGATGTTCGAAGGGCGCGAGCCCGACCATCTGCCCCTGATGCCGATTACGATGATGTTCGCGGCGGACCTGGCGGGCGTGAAATACGGCCAGTACGCGGCGAACTTCGAAGTGCTCGCGGAAGCGCAGACGCGCGTCGCCGAGACGTTCGGATTCGATTATGTCTCGGCCATTTCGGATCCTGCCCGCGAGGCGGCGGATTGCGGGGCGGCCATCGAATGGTTCGAGGATCAGCCGCCCGCGGTCGACGAAAGCCACGCCCTGTTGCAGCGCCCGGAAGACCTGATCCGGCTGGCCGTTCCGGACCCGCTGGGCGGCGGACGCATGCACGACCGTGTGAAGGGGGTTGCGCGGCTCAAAGAGCGTGTGGGCGGCGAACGCATCGTGGAGGGCTGGGTGGAAGGCCCCGTTGCCGAAGCCGCCGACCTGCGCGGCATCAACCACATCATGATGGATTTTTTCGAACAGCCCGGGTTCGTGCGCGACCTCTTCGACTTCGTCATCGAGATGGAACTCGCCTTTGCGCAGGCCCAGAAAGATGCCGGGGCCGATCTCATGGGCGTGGGCGATGCCGCGGCGTCCCTTGTCGGGCCGCAGCTTTATGAGGAGTTCGTGTGGCCGGCCGAGAAGCGGCTCGTCGACGGCCTGCACGCCATGGGCCTGAACGTGCGGCTGCACATCTGCGGCGATACCCGGGCGATCCTCGACGGCATGGGGCGGCTGGGCTGTGAGATCGTCGACCTCGACTACCTGTCCCCGGTGGCCCGGGGCCGCGCCGCTATGGGCCCGAACCAGATCATTCTCGGCAACCTCGACCCCGTGCGCTGCCTGCGCGACGGCACCCCCGAGAACGTCCGCGGCGCCATCGCCCAATGCCACAAAGAAGCCGGTCCGCGGTTTATCGTCGGCGCCGGATGCGAAGTTACCCGCGATACCCCGCACGAAAACCTCCATGCCCTGTGCGAATACGCGCGGGAGGCGAGGTAGGGGCGGGACCCCGTCAGGGCTCCTGGCGCGAGGGGGCGCGATGCCGTCGCAGCGGCGCGTTCTCCCGAACAGGCCTCTCGTACGGCCGAAACCTCGGTCGTTTCCGTTCTCAATACACGCCGTAGGGGTCGAGATCAACCTTGAGTTGGGCGCTGGGGACGGGGTTTTCGGCGGCAAAGGCGTCGCGGGCGGCGCGGACGAGGCGGTTGAGGCGGTTGGCGCTTCTGGAGAGCACGCCGAGGTTCCAGCGGTATTTTTTCTTGACGCGGCGGACGGTCGCGGGCGCGGGCCCGAGGAATTCCAGGCCGTGGAAGCCGAGGGCGTCCATTTCGCGCCGGACAATGCGGTGGAGCACGGCGACGGCGCGTTCGGCGCCGCGGGGGTCTTCGCATTCGATGGCGAAGTTGGCGAGCCGGCGGTAGGGGGGGTAGCCGGCGTTTTCGCGTTCGCGGATCTCGCGCGCGTAGAACGCGGTGTAGTCGTGCCCGGCCGCGGCGACGACGGCGTAATGGGTGGGCCGGTAGGTCTGGATGATGACGTGGCCGGGCTTGTCGCCGCGCCCGGCGCGTCCGGCGACCTGGGTGAGCAACTGGAAGGTGGTTTCCGCGGCGCGGAAATCGGGCATGCCGAGACCGGTATCGGCGTTGAGCACGCCGACGAGGGTAACGCCGGGGTAGTCGTGGCCTTTGGCGATCATCTGGGTGCCCACGAGGACGTCGATTTCCCCGGCGGCGAGGCGGCCGAGGATCTTGGCGTGCCCGCCTTTGCCGGCGGTGGTGTCGGCGTCCATGCGCTCGATGCGGGCCCTGGGAAAGGTGCGTTGCAGGAGGTCTTCGATGCGCTGGGTGCCGACGCCCAGGTACAGCAGGGGGTTGAAATGGCAGGCGTCGCACACCTGGGGCACGGCCCGCCGTTTATTGCAGTAGTGGCAGCTCAGGTGACCGCCCTTGGCGTGGTAGGTCAGGGTGACCTGGCAATCGGTGCACTCGGCGACCCAGCCGCATTGCGGGCACAGCACAAACGGGGCGAATCCCCGCCGGTTGAGCAGCAGCAGGACCTGCTCGCTGCGCTCGACGCGTTCGGCCACGGCCTGCTCGAGTGCATCGGACAGGAGGACCTGACCGCTTTGTTCCCGGACCGCCCCGCGCATGTCGATGATCCGCACGTCGGGCAGGGCGGCGCTGGTGGCGCGGCGTGCGAGTTCGAGGCGGACCGATTTACCGGTCTCGCTGTTGTAGAAGGATTCGACGGAGGGGGTGGCGGAACCCAGCACGCACACCGCGCTGTTCATCTTCGCGCGCATGATGGCGACGTCGCGGGCATGGTAGCGGGGCGTTTCGCCCTGTTTGTAGGAATGGTCGTGTTCTTCGTCGACGACGATCATGCCCAGATGGGGAAGCGGCGCGAAGATGGCCGAGCGCGCGCCGACCACAATGCGCACTTCGCCGCGCTGGGCCCGCCGCCATTCGTCGTAGCGTTCGCCCGCGCCCAGGCCGCTGTGGAGCACGGCGATGTCGGTCTGGAACCGGGCCTTGAAGCGCCCGACGGTCTGAGGGGTGAGCGAGATTTCGGGAACCAGGATGATGGCGCCGCGTCCGATGGCGAGGGCGTGCTCGATCGCCTGGAGGTACACCTCGGTCTTGCCGGAACCGGTGATGCCGCGCAGGAGGAAGGTCTGGAAGCGGTGGGCATCCATGCTGGCGGTGATGGCGTCGTACGCGGCCCGCTGTTCATCGTTGAGCACGTGTTTGAGCGCGCCGGAACCGCCGTGGCCGGTGTCGGGCGTGCGATACAACTCGCGCTGCGCGCGGACGATGAGGCCTTTCTCTTCGAGGGTCTTCAGGGTGGCCGCGGTGGCGCCGTGTTTCTCGTAGAGCGCCGTGGCCGGGCGTTCGGGCTCGCCGTAGAGCAGGTCGAGGTAGACCGCGGCCTGTTTCGGCGCGCGGCGCTGCAAGGCCGCGAGCGCGTCGGCACCGGGCACGTTCTCCTCGACGAGGCTCACGTACGTTTCGGTCAGGGCCGACACGGCGGGATCGACGGCCACGGGTTCGGCGAGCAGGATGCCGCGGCGTACGAGCGACTGCAGGGTGTTGCTGAGCGCGCCCCGCCCCGCGGCGGCCGCCAACTGGCTTTCCAGGAGGGGACCGCGGCCGTGGAGTTCGGCGATGACCTTGCGCTGGCGGTCGGTGTAGCGGCCGGGGCCGAGCTGCTCGAGTTGCAGGGTATAGCGCATCTTCGAGCGTACGTGGATCCCCGCCGGGACGGCGCAATGCAGGGCTTCGCCCCACGAACAGCAGTAGTAATCGGCGAGCCACCGGCACAGATCAAGCATTTCCTGCGTGAACACCGGTTCGGCGTCGGGGAGATCGATGATCGCGCGCAGGTTTTCGACCGCGGTCTGCCGCGTCAGGGCCACGACGTAGCCCGTTTCGATGCGTTGCCGGACGGGGACCACCGCGCGCATGCCCGGGCGGATCCGGGCGCTCAGCGACGCCGGCACCCGGTAGGTGAACGGCGAATCCACCGGCACCGGCAGCGCGATTTCGGCAAACACAGGCTGTTCCATGCCAGACATGGCCGCCCCGGGATCAGGCCGGGACTTCAATGAAACGGCCCCAGATCTCGAGCAGGTCCTCGGGTAGACGCGCGCCCAGGTGCGGGAACCAGGCCGGCTTGCGCGGACGGCGCACCAGCGGCATCTCGGCCTCGTCGGGCGTGCGGCTGCCCTTCTTGACGTTGCATTTCAGGCAGGCCACCACCAGGTTGTCCCACGTGTCGAGGCCGCCCCGCGACTGGGGAATCACGTGGTCGATCGTCAGCCGCGACCGGGGAAAATGTTTGCCGCAATACTGGCAGATGTTCATGTCGCGTTCGTAGATGCTCTGGCGCGAAAACGGCACTTCCCGCCGGATAAACCCGTTAAAGGCGTTGAGAAGCACCACCTCGGGAATCCGGATCCGCAGGGTGGGCGTGTGCACATACCGGCCCCCTAACCCGTTCTGAGACAACACCAGCCAGTCCTCAAACCCGTGAAGACTGTACGCCGTTGGGTGCACGGCCCGGGCCGTGCCCGCGTAAAGCAGACTGAGGGCGCGTCGCGCTGGCGTGACGTGTATGGCTATCCACGACCGGTTCAGCACCAGCACGTTGCCATGAATCAAATCACCGTTCAGTCCGTAATTCATCGCTGGACCCGAAGTTGCCCGCACAGGGCACGTCTGCCACCCAGTATAGGCACGGCAAAATAACGTGTCAAACCGGGCTATTCTGTGTTCGCGGCGTTTTTTTCGGCGGGGAGGACGCAGCGGAATCCGACGGTGTTGAGGCGTTCTTCGGGGAAGAGGCCTTTGCGGAAGGTGCAGCGAAGTTCGTCGGGCGGGGATTTCCAGCAGCCGCCGCGGACGACGTAGCGGGGGATGGCGGGGGTCTTAGGTTCGGTGGCGCCGGGCCGGTAGGGCATGTAATAGTCGGTGGTCCATTCGAAGATGTTGCCGGCGAGGTCGTGGATGCCTTCGGGGGTGCGTCCTTCCTCGTGCATGCCGAGGATGGCGGTCATGCTCATCATGTCGCCGTAATTGCAGAGCATGGGGTCGGGTTCGCGGTTTCCCCAGGGGTATTTGCGGTTGTCTTTGCCGCGGGCGGCGAATTCCCACTGGGCCTCGGAGGGGAGCTGTTTGCCGGCCCATTCGGCGTAGGCCAGGGCGTCTTCGAGGCCCACGCCCACGACGGGCTGGGGGCCGCCGCCGAAGGTGCCGTCGCCCCAGAACTCGGGTTTGCGGTGGCTGGTGGCGCGCATGAACTCGCGGAACTGGTCGTTGGTGACGGGGTGGATGTCCATGTAGAACGGTTCGACATGGGCTTCAAACGCGGGGCTTTCCTCGGGGACGAGGTCGTTGCCCATGAGGAAGCTCCCGCCCTCGTGGAAGACCATGCCCTCCGTGGAAACCTCGCGCGTCCGGTCGGCGGTGGGGGTCTTGGGCCGGGCGGCGTGGCGGTAAGAGGTCTGGTAGGCCTCGGTCAGTTGCGCGCGGAACTCGCCCGCGGTCTGCCACCGGTTTGCGGGATCTTCCTGAAGCGCCTTGTTGAGAATGGCAACGAGGGACGGGGCGATGTCGCTGCGCGCCTTGGTGACCTCGATCTGCTCCTCGGTGGGGGTGCGCAGTGTGAGGAGCTCGTAAAACAGGAGGCCGGTGGAGTAGAGGTCGGCGCGGGAATCGACCTGGCGCAGGTTGAGCTGTTCGGGGGACGCGTAGGCGGCGGTGCCGACAACGCGCTTGCGTTGTTTGTCGCCGGTGTCGGCGGCCTCGGTGTCGACGGCCTTGGCGAGGCCGAAATCCAGCACCTTGATGTGCTCTCCGGGGAGCATCATGGCGTTTTCGGGCTTGATGTCGCGATGGATGACCATGCGATGCGCGTAGTCGAGGGCTTTGAGCACCTGCGCGGTGGCGTGCACCGCCACGCGCACATCGAGCATGCGGCGATCTTTGCGGCATTTTCGCAGCAGGCCGCGCAGGGACTGGCCCCGCAGGAATTCCATCGAGAGGTAGAGCACGCCTTCGGGGGTCGTGCTGACGTCATGGACGGCCACGATGTTCTCATGGCGCAGCCGCCGGGCCACCTGGGCCTCCTGGATGAACAGCTGCTGAGCCTTGGGGGATTTCAGGAGGTCGGGGATCATGAATTTGAGGGCGACCAGCTCGCTGGTGAGGTGGTCGCGGGCGCGGTAGACCACGCCCATGCCGCCGCGGCCGAGGAATTCCTCGATTTCGTAGCGGTCGGAGATACGTTCGCCGGCTTCGAAGACCAGGTTTTTGTCCTGGGGGTCGGTGGCGATGCGGGGTACCATCATGCGGGCGCCGCACCCGAAACAGACCCCCCAGCGCCCCTGAACCGCGTTGGGCACCAGGATTCGGAGGCCGCAACTGGAACATGTTACCGGAATCATCTCAGGATGCTCATGCCTCGGTGAATGTACACGATACCAACGTTCCCGGGAGGGCCGAAACCACCGGCAACCGCCATGGATTGTCCCCGCTTGGGGCCCGCGGTCTCTAACCCTATCCAGGATAAGCCTTTTCCCAGGCGGGCGTATGGTATCACGCCCGGGGCGCGCGGGGCAATCGCGACGGCAGGGGCCGGGGCGGCGGCCGACGGGAACGCGGTGTGCGCGCGGGGCGCGGCATGGCGCCGGCCACAGGCGATTTCCGGCGCCTCGTTCCGGCGGGATGATCGTTGACACGCTGGGGTATCGTATCTATAATGGGCACTCCAAGATAAGCTTGTGGTGTGCGTATAAGGCGGCGTCGGGGAGACGTCCCGGAGCAGCGGGGCATCAGGGAAGCGTGGAAGGTAAAGGCGCAAGAGTCTTGAATTGCCTTGACACAAGGACGGCCCGGTTCGTTTTGCATGAAACGGACGGGGGTGGTTCTTGTATTTTTTTTGTGGGGTTTCATGACCGGGCTTCGATTGAAAAACCGCTACGGAGAGGAGAATGACAATGGGGAGTAAGAAGAGGCTGTTCCTGACGTCGTTGGCGGGCGCGTTCGTGGCGCTTTCGCTGGCGGCGGTCCTGACGCCTTCGTTGATGCACTCGGGTCACCGGGTGACGGCAGCGGATGGCGCGGGCGCACTTGCTATCAGCGTCGACGGCATGACGCCGATGGCCGAAACCTACGAAATTCCCGTGGGCGCGGAGCAGGGGTTCAGCGTGCTTCGCCTGGCCGATGGCGCTCCCGCGGGTCTGGTACGAATCGGCGACGCCGAGTGGTCGTTGGCCACGGATGGCGGAGCGGTTCTGGACGCGGTTCCGGGCGAGTTTGTCGCGACCGTTCGCGCGAACGCGGCTGGGGACGCGGCTCTCTTCGTGACCACCCCCGATGGGCAGGCCGACGTGGTGACGCTGGTTTTCACCGAGTTGAAAGCGGCGGCGGCCCCCGAAGCCAAGACACTGTCGGCGGTGAGTGTCGTGCAGCCTGCCGCGGGCGCTGCGGTGTATGTGCCCACGGTGGGCGCGACGCCGCTCGCGGTGGTGGCGGAGCCCGACGACCTGGCGGACGTCAGTTCGGTGGACTTTGCGTGGCCCGACAGCACAACGCCGGCCGGGACGGACAGCGACGGCGACTTTCCGTATATCGGGTTCATTCCCGATGTCAACGGCGTGACGTCGGTCGCGGTTGAAGCGTTCAACGCCGGGGCCACGGCCTCGGTCACGGCGAACGGGTCGTGGACGGTGGCGACCGCCGCGGACACGAACGGCGACGGTTTCCCGGATGACCCGTTTGGCCTGAATATGGCCCCCGGGGACGCGTGGGTATCGCTGCCCGGCGGTCTGGCCGGTGTGAGCGTGGTCATGATGGGCCTTCCGTCGGCGCCTGCCGACAAGGACCTGGACGTGGCCTCCCTGGATCTGTTCAAGGTCATTGTTCCAATTGCCACGGGCAGCTACGAGATTGGCGTGCCGCGTGACCTGCTTGGCGAGACCGAAAAGGGCATACTTGCGGTTGCCGTGGCGCCCGACCTGGACACCCTGGTGGGCGCGGGGCTGGCCGCGTCGATTCCGGCGCTTCCGGATGGCGCCGACGCGCTTCTCTCCTCTCTCCTTCTTATAGACGTGATGGTTCAGGCAGAAGGTTCAACGACGTGGACGTCGATCGACCCCGCGCGGCTTGCCGCAAACCCGCTGTACATCGTGGGTTACGAGGTCGCGGGCGTCACGGCCGCGACCAATGCGCGGCTGTTTGCCTACGGCGCTTCGCTGGTGGACGGCGGCGCCCCGAACGGTCCGCAGATTGAGATTCCGGCGGGCGCGGCCTGGGCGCCGACCGCGGAAGGCGTATCGCTGGACGTCGAGACCTTTGCGGCGGAGCTGCCGGGCCTTTCGATTATTGGGTTGTTCGAGACGACGAGTCTCATCAACATTGCGGGCGTGAACAACGTCGTGATTGGCGGTCCGCAGGACTATGCCATCGGCGGCAACGAGGTCGAGATCACCGTCAACAACCTGGCCGGGCTTACGGCGGGCGATGTTGAAGTGACCATCGGCGGCCAGCTTGCCACGGTTTCGGATGTGGCCGGCGACGTGATCACGGCGGTTGTGCCGCGCGCGGCCGACCTGGCCGAGCCCGCGGAAACCGCGTCGGCCGATCTCCGGGTCGAGATCCTGGCGACGGGCGAATTTGACGAAATCCCGAACGGCTTCACGTATCTCGGCCCCGTGGCGACGGCCATTACCCCTGCGGACGGTCCGTCGGTGGGCGGGACCAGCATCGTGATCGACGGCAGCGGGTTCGATGCCAACGGCATGGGCGTGTCGCTGGGCGGTTCGGCGGTATTGACGGGGGCGATTACTCCGGTCAGCATCAGCGGCACCACCAGCGCGGCCGACCCGGGCATCGTGGGCCTTGAGCTGATTACGGCCAACAATTTCGCGGGCTCGCTGGCGGATGCGTTCACGTATACGCCGCCAGTTCCCGCGCTGACGAGCGTCACGCCGGACACGGCGCTGACCACGGCCCAGAGCACGGTGCGGGTCGAAGGCTCGTTCTTTGATCCCAGCGCCGATTTCGGAACGCTCAACGGCGGTCTGACGGCGTTCTTTGACACCGATGTGAACAATCCGGCCGCGGGCTCGGAAGCCGCGAACGTGGTGTTCTGGGACGAAACGAACCTCGACGTCGTGACCCCGGCCGGGCCTTCGGCGGGGGTTACCGGCCTGTTCGTACGCGCGACGGTGCAGGCGAAGGCGCTGCCCTATGCGGCGAATTCGAATGTGCTGCCGTTTACGTTCATCGACGGCACGCAGGCCGAAATGGTCATCACCGGCGTCGCGCCGGCGACCGGCCCGCTTTCGGGCGGAAACACGGTGACCATTACGGGCACCAGCTTCCCGCCG
>JAAYAQ010000506.1 GCA_012719295.1 Candidatus Hydrogenedentota bacterium
TCACACACCCGTATCCCCACGTGCGACTGAAAACGTCATAACCCAAGGCAGGAGCCCGGTGCGGTAATGCCGCTCGCCGGGATCTGTGCGGGGGGTGGCCCGCAAGGGCCATCCCTACCGCGAATGGTTGGCGGGGGCGTTGGCGGGGTCATGGCGGCGATCCGGGGGGTGCGGGCCGCGTAATCAGGACGACCCAGTCTTCGGCGGGCTTTTCGGGCGGCGGGCCGAGCGGCAGGGGGCGGCCGCCGGTTACGGTTTCCTGGTCTCCGGTGAACGCGCCTGCGCGGGGATCGTACCAGCGCCGGATGAATTCGCCCGTGGCGTCCGTAAGGTCGAGGGCGCCTGTGGGTTCGGCAACGGGGAGGTAGACGGCGTAGCATTGACCGGGTCTGGCGAAGACTTGTCCGGGAATGCGATTGTGTTCGCCCTGGAATGTTGCCGCGCCGGTCAGGAGTTCGCCGGCGGGTTCCATCTCCCAGAAGGGCAGGTGTTGTTGGATGAACTGGCGGGCGTGGGCCATGTCGCGCCAGAGCGGTTCGTATTTCCGGAAGTCGTTGGTGCGGAGGAGGTCGTCGAGGATGAATTCGAGCTGTCCGCCGGAGAAGTAGATTGGCCAGAGGTATTCCCGGCGGTGCCGGTCGAGGTTGTCGGCGCGGGACGTGTCGGGGAAGAACTCGTCCATGCCGATAACAAGGGGGAACCCCGCGGCCCGGGACTTTTCCCGCCATTGCTCCACGACGGTGATGTCGCGTGTCTGGAAGGAGGTGACGGTGAAACGGGGGTCGCCAAGGAAGGGGGCCCAGGCGTTGTCGACGTTGCCGGCGTGGTGGACGGTGATGGGGTGGTCGTAGGGGTCCACGTCCTGGAGGTATTGGGCGAAATCCTTGACGAGTTCCGGGAGAAGCGGATGCTTGATGTTGTATTCCTCGCAGAGGTTCCATTGCAGCGCGGGGCAATGGGCGAACCGGGCAACAAGCTCGCGGTAGTAGAGTTTGCGTTCGACGCCGAGGGCGCCGCCGTCGAGTTCCTGTTTGTTGGCTTCCTCCGCTTCGTTGAGCACGACGTGGAGCATGATGCTGTTGCGTTGGGCGTGGTCGAACACGAGACCCCACTGGTGGAGTTTGGCCAGGTCGAAATGGAGGTTGTCGTTGGATGTACTGCCCCGGGGTTCAATGGGACCGAGGTAGGGGTATACGTTCTTTCCGTCGCCGCCGATGTTCATCACAAGGAAGTAGATGCTGTTGACGTTCATCGAGGCGAGGTAGTTGAGCGCGCCGACGATGCCTTTTCCGCGGCCGTGGTCCCAGTCGGGGTCGCCGGGACGCCAGTCGGTCTCATGGGCCTGATAGGCGTGGCCGGCGTGCGGCGTGTTTGCGAACCCCTTATAGGCGAGGAAGTCTTCGGGACTGTCGGTGCCGCCTTTGAGCCAGAATCCCCCGTCGCGCAGTTTCAGGTGGTGGCGGCCGACGTATTCGAGCCGTCCCCAGCGATAGAATCCCTTGGCGGTTTCCGGTTGTGGCCGCACGGTGAAGCCGCCCGTTTTGCCGTCGGGCGCGGCCGCTTCGCCCGCGTGTGGGTCGAGGCTGATGGCGAGGCCTGCCCCCTTCCTGAACGCGACGCGGTATCGCCATTCGCCGACGGCGTCCGGGGAGAAGAGCACCCGCCAGGTGGCGCCTTCGAGGCCGCCGTTCCCGTCGCCGGCGAAAAAGCCGGGCACGTCGTATTCAATTCCGCCGGGTCCCGTGAACCGGACCTGCATGCGGTAATCGAGAAACGGGTTTGGATCGGAGTCCGCGGCGTGGGCGCCGGGCCCGCGGAAATCAAGGGTGACTGGACTCCATTTGGCATGGGAGGGGGCGTCCGGATCGAGCGGCACGCAGCCGGCGGCGCGCGCGAAGAGGCCGAGCACCTGGTTGAGGCGGGCGTCGGGGTTGCCCCCTTCGACTTCGCCCCAGTTGCCCTCGGCGCAGATGAGAGCGGTATTGAGACTGGGGATGAACGCCGCGGAGTTTCCCCGCGCTCCGATGGACATGACGGTGTCCGGGGGCGCGTCGGGCCAGGTCATCGCCTCGGGGTGGAGGCGTCCGGTAGCGTTAAACCACCAGTTGAACCCGTAGATGCCGGGTCCGGCGCTGCTGAAATGGTCGGAGCTGCCCCCGTAGGAGCCGATGGCGAGGTAATCGTCGTCGTTGCCAGTCTGTTGGGTGAGGGGGATGTCTTTAGGCGTCTGGGGCCGCATGTATTCGTTGAAATAGCGCTCAGGCAACACCTGGCGGCCGTTCCAGCGGCCTTTTTGCGTCCAGAACCAGGCGATTCGCGCGAAATCGCGCACCGATGCCTTGAGGCGGTTCTTGTCCGTGAACCGGAGCCCGTCCTGGAAGCCCAGAGCGCCCAGGCGTTGTGAAGCGGCCTCGTTTCCGTGCTGTTTGAACACCTTCTCGAAGAGGGTCTTCTGATAGAGCTGGATTGCGAAATCGTTGTAGGCCCACGCTTTGCCGGCGCCCTCGGGGCGGGCGTATCCGCTGGTCATGGCGCCGAGATGCCGGAACGTGATGCCCTGGTGGCGAGGTTCCAGGTCCCAGCCGAAGTCCGCGATGGGCTGGTCCACGCTCTTCACCAATCCTTCCTCGATGGCGAAGAAGAGCAGGGTGCTCAGCACGGGTTTTGCGGAGGAATACCAGTCGCCTATCTGGGCCTGATCGCCCCATTCCTTGACGATACAACCCTCTTTGATCACGCAGCCGCGTCCGCCGAGGCGATCGGCGAGCGCGTCGAGGAGTCCGGCGTCGAGCCCGGCTTCGGCGGGCGCGCGAGATTGCCATTCCGGGCCCGGGAGCCGGGTCTCGGCCCGGGCGGAGGCGAGGACGAAGACGCCGCAGAGAAAGACGGCCAGGTGGCGGTGCATCAGAGAACCCTCGTGTTGTTGACGGCCGGGAACCGCGGGTATGCCGGCCACTGTCCCAGACTACAGGCCCATACGGTACCACAGACCCCGGTGCGAACGGGACGGCGGTTGCCCGGGACCTGCCGAGTGCTCGTCTGTGCCGGCGTGGCGGCGGAGAATCCGGCCTGTCCCACGCTCCGTATCTTCCTGTTAGGATGGTGAACAATTCGGGGCATCCAAACGACTTACTGGGTGACTATGGATAAAGAACAGGCCATACGGGACGAAATCCTGGTGTTGCGGGCGCAGATGGGCGAGGCCGATGCGCTGGCGGCGCTGGTGCAGGGCTGGCAGCCCCGGCTCTGGGCGTTTGCGCGCGTACTTACAGGAGACGACGAGGCCGCATGGGACGTGATGCAGGACGTCTGGGTGGCGGTGTTGAGGGACCTGCGGCGCCTGGGCGCCCCGGCCCGCTTCCGGCCGTGGGTATTCCGCATCGTCCGGAACAAATCGGCGGACCGGATTCGGGGCGCGGTCCGGCAGCGCAGGCTTCTTCAGGAGCGTGCGGAGCACGCGGATGTCAGTGCGGCGGCCGGGCAGGGCGATGTCCGGGAGGTGTTGAGTTCGCTTCCGGACGCCGATGGGAGCCTGCTCGCGCTGCATTATCTGGAGGGGTTCTCATACGAGGAGTTGGCGGAACTCCTGGAGATCCCGCTGGGCACGGTGAAATCGCGCCTGAACACAGCGCGCACCAGGCTGCGAACGCTGTTGGAGGCCCATGATGGACAATTTTGACCGGCGCATACGGGACCGCCTGCTGGCAGTGCCGCCGGGCTGGGAAGCCCGCGCGGCTGACATGAAGGAAGGAGTGCGAGCGATGTATGAGGAACGGATGAAGAAAGCGGCACGGTGGGGTTGGGCCGGCACGGGCATTGGGGTGTTCATTCTGCTCTGCGGA
>JAAYAQ010000507.1 GCA_012719295.1 Candidatus Hydrogenedentota bacterium
CGCTCCTGGGCCAGGTGCACGTCAGCAAGCCCGCCTGCCCCGGGCTGATGAACCACCGGAACGGCGGATGTTCCTCATTGTACATCGAGATGTCCGGCGCCCAGTTGTATTTCCAGACCGCCTGGAGCGCCGACCGCACATTCTCCCGTGGATAAATGTAGCCAAGTCCGAGCTGGTGCGCCCATCCCTGGCCGAAAAGGTGATCCGACAGACACCCGTCCTTGTACTGGTGGCGCGGATACTCCTCGAGGTCCACCTCCTGCACGAAATACTCGCCATTCCACAGGCGCTTGAGCGTGAGGCTCCTGCCGCTCTCGTAGATCGCACGGGCGCGTTCGGCAAAGGCGGTATCCCCCACCTCTTTCGCCATCTCCTCGCCGGCCCGCAACGCCGCAAGGTAAAGCGAGCCCACAAACGTGTTCGCGCCGTGGTAATTGATGTCGTACGTGTTGTGCTGTTCATCCTCGATAAGCCCGTCCGCGTTCCCGTCGTGGCCGATGGAATACTCGAGGGCCAGCTTGATCCGGGGCCAGTTCCGCTGCAGGAACGCGCCGTCCGGCGACATGAGATGCTCCCGGTAGGCTTTCAGGATCGTCCCGCACTGGCCGTCCGCGGCATAGGCATCGTTGCTGCGGAACCCCACCAGGCCCGTATCCGCATGGAACCCCCCGCCGTTCTCGCGCGGGTTGAAGTCCTGCATCTCGCGAACGCTGCGTGACAGCTCCGGAAACAGGCGCGCGTGACCATGCGCGTAATTCCACACGTGGGTGCAGGTGCCCGGACAGCACGTCACGCCTTCATATGCGTAAAACCGGCCGTTCTTCCACCACTGGCAGGTACCCGTTGCCAGATACGACAGGGTCGAGTGCAGCCGGTCAAGCAGCCAGTACGGCAACGAACTGTCGTAATACGTATCGCGCCACAGGCGGGTGTCCGCCGTGAGCTGTTCATGATGGTCGAGCGCGTAGTTGGCCACCGCCCCCGCGTCCGCGAAACGCTGCGCATAGTAGTGCCCGTTTTCCTGGTTTGGGAAATGCCACGCCACGACAAACGTGAAGCGGTGCTTCGCGCCCGGCGCCAGCGGAACTTCCACCGAGCTCAGCAGGCCAAGCCGCTTTTGCTTCAGCGCATAGGCGTGTTCCCCGCTGATGAGATAGGCCTCCGGCGCCCCGGCAGGGTAGATCCGGCCTTCAAGGACCTCCGGCGCAAGCGCATCCGCGCATGCCAGCGCCAGCGTCCCGAAATCGCGCGACGCCTCCAGCGCGGGCCGCTCCGGTTCGCGGGCCGTGTCCGAGAACTCGATCTGGTCGACATTGATGTGTCCCCAGCCCCCGCTGGCGTCGTCAACGATCTCGATTCGCGCTTCCTTGCCCTGGCAATCGCTGACGTCCCACACCGCCCACGCGAGACGTTCCTCGTTGCGGCCGGCCGCCGAACGGATGATCCGATCCCCCATCATCAGGTTGACGCACGTCCGTTTCGCGTCGGACCCGCCGCCGACCAGAACGTTGATGTACTTCCTGGTAATCGTGAACGGCGGCGAGACCAGACGGCCGGCCGGCGCGTCCCCACCCAGAAAACTGTTCACCAGCCCCCGGCCCTCAAACCCGCTGACCTCCTGCTGGCCCGGCAGCGTGCCCCGCGCCGGACCGGTCCCGAACGCCTCGCCCGTGACCGACCATGCGCCGTAATCTTCTCCCTCGAAGGTCTCGAACACGATGGGCTCGCGCGGCGCTTCCACGGGCGCCGCCGGCGCTTCCGGCGGCTTCTCCGAAGCATGCAGCACAAGTCCCCGGCCCTCCGTCAGATTGATTCGCGTTTTTCCGACGACCGCGCTGTGCGTCTTGTATTCGTTCGAAACGGCGTTCTCCAGGCGGCCCAGCACGCTCACCGTCAGCGAGTCTTGCGTCGCATTCTCGACCGTGATGTTGAAGATCGTTGCGGGCAGACAGGATTCTCGCGCGTTCAGGGGGATAAAGGGCGAATAGACCTCCGTTTCCACCCGGACCGGCGCGCCGTTCTCCGCATACGTCACGGTCGCAATCGGATACTCCCCCTTAAATGAAATGTCCTTGAACCCTTCGCGGCTCAACGACGCAAACGCACGCGTGCCGTCGGGCGTCTCCGTCACGACGGTAAAACCCTGTTCCACGGGCTGGGCGATGCCCTCGTGGGTATACGTCGAGTTCGTCTCTCCTACCCAGTACGAGCGGGCATTGTTGAAAACCTGCCAGTCGCCCAGCGTGCCGTCGCCGCACACGTAGAGCTGTCCCGAGCCGATGCCCCCGCACGGCATCCCGATCCCGTCCAGATCGCCGCCCGAATAGACTTCCTTGGTACCCCGTTCAAACAGGCTCCGCACCCAGTCAGGGTCCAGTTTCTTGTCCGCGGGCACAGGATGCGCCGTTCCCGCGTCCGCGGCGCCGAAAGGCCCCGCCATGACGATCGCCGGCCGTCCCAGCGATGTCGCCAGCATGCCGCCCCCGGCCAGCTTAAGGAAATCGCGCCGCCGGACTCCCCCGGCCGCGCCGCCGCCACCACACCCGGACGCTCCACATCCGCAACCGCCCGTCGGCGGCGTTGCGGGCCTCGCATCATGGCCCACGCGTGCCTGACGCGTCCCTGAAGGCTCTGTTCCCTCTGACATGCCTGAAACCTCCTCGAAATCGGGGGAATGTGTCCGTGAGTCGTGATCCCGTGTGCTCAAAAACGCAGCGCCAGTCTATCAGACGATTCTCTGAGTTTGCACCCCCCGAAACCGGGATCCAGCCGCCTGACCCGCGCCTTACAAAAACGGCGCCTTTCCCGTTTCCCCGGAAAAGGCGCGACCGGTGCTCTGCTATTCCCCCGTTACGGGCGCAGCCACCACGTTGTCTTGTACGAAACCCCGCCCCACAGGTTGCTCTTCGGCGAACGCGTCTTGCGGACCACATGACATCCCCGGAAACGGCACAAGTACCACGCCACCAGCGGCGAGGACGTGTGCATCACTTCGTGCACACACGCCGTCCCCCCTTCGCCGGTGGGATCCTCCACCGGTTCCGAGGTGAACAGTGCGTCGAACCGGCCCGAATCCGCCTGTCTTTCCATCTCCATACCTGCCGCATCTCCTCCCGGTGGCTGTTCACTTTCCGTACACGTCTCCTTCCGCGCTACCGTGCCCGCACTCACCGGGAAGCCGGGCTCCCGTTCCTGTGCCCACGCCGCAAGCGGCTCACCGGCACACCAGCATCTTTTCTTCCAGCACCCCGTCAATCGCATAGGCTTTTATGGGATTCGTATCCGGCCGCCGGGTCAACGAACCCGCGGCCTTCCCGCGAACGCGCGAGGCAACCAGCCTGTACGTTGCCTCCGCCGCCAGAATCTGCCCCGGCATCGCGAGCGAACACAGGCGCCGCGCGACGGCCACCGTCTCACCCACCACGGTCATTTTCCGAAATGCCGATGCGCCGATATGCCCCACGACGACCTCCCCCGTACAAATTCCCAGCCCAAGCCCGAAGACCGGCAGGCCCTTCTTCCTCCGAAGCGCATTCAACTCGTGGTTGCGTGCCGCCATCGTCACCGCCGCACGGACGCAACGCAGCGCATCTTCTTCCATAGACGACATACCGCCGAACACCGCGATTAATTCGTCCCCGCGACACTGGTCGAGCGCCCCTTCATGCTCAAAGAGCGCGGAAGTCATGGCCGCATGGTGTTCATTCAACAGAAGCATGAGCAGGTCAGGTGAGAAATCGTCCGGGATCCGGGAAAAGCCCTCGATACCGCAGAACATCACCGTCGCGGTGAGCCCGGCGCCGATGCCTGCCGGGGGCTCCGTGCCGTCTGGCGCGGCCCCGTGGCCGGACGTCCCGTACAACCCGGCGCCCCGGTCCCTCCCGGAGTCCGCCTTTGGCGGCGCGCTCTGACCCGTCCCCTCTCTCTTGCCAGGGCATTGCATCTGGGACATCCCCTCCATGTTCCCTGCCATTGGCCCGCTCCGCCCGGGCTGGCCCATGGCTGCTGGATGTACCCTAAGCAACCGGCATTCCAAGTCGGGGTCCGTCAGGATGAATCAGGATGAATCGCCGCAACTCATTACAACAGAGCAATTTGAGAGGATGACAAAAACCCCGGGAGATGA
>JAAYAQ010000508.1 GCA_012719295.1 Candidatus Hydrogenedentota bacterium
AACGAGAGGTTGGAGATGCGCACATTGAACAGGTCAACCTCATCTTCCGGGGCGATCCACTCAGACGACGACCGGGCCCGTTCTCGTTGAATCATGATCCGTTCCATTGACATTATTCGTGTCTCTCTCCGACCGGACGCGCGGGTGCGCCCGCTACAATGACATTTGCCTCGACATCATGCGTAACAACGCTATTGGCGCCGATCACTGCGCCTTCGCCCACGGTGACGCCTTTCAAGACGCACGCACCCCGGCCGATCCAGGCATCGTTTCCTATCGTGACGACTTCGGCGATGTGCGGCTGCACGCGGATGGGTTCCCCGCGTCTGGTGCCGTGGTTTGCGTCTCGAATCGTGGCGTATTCGCCCATCATGACAAAGTCGCCGAGGGTGATGTTCTTGTACGCGACAATGGTCGCTCCGTCGTTGATGACGCAATTGGCGCCGATCCGGATTCTGCCGCCCTCGCTGGTCTCCAGATACACGCGCCGTCCCAGGCGCGTGCCCTGGCCGATGTGGATGTCTCCGGAACCTTCCACGGTCACCGCGCCGAAAAACTGCACGCCCGGGGCGACGAATCCGCGCACCTGGGCGCGTGCCCGGATCTCGAACACGAACATGGCCAGCCGCCGGCCCACAGGCCGGCACAGGCGCACCGGCAAAGCGATGGCCTGGGCCAGGGCCGACCGGACCCTGACCAGTGCCGGGGGCAGTTTGAAGTTCGCGTTTTGTGTCATCCGGGAATTACCCCTCGGTGCGGGGCCTGTCTTCGCCTTCGTCTTCCGCATCCACCAGCACGATGGTTGCGTCCGGGGCGTCTTCGTCGTACTCCAGTTGCATGTCGTCCATGGCACGGCCTTTTCCCCGGCCCTCTTCCATGTAGTCGTAATACTGGTGCAGGTTGCGGCGCAGGTATCCGCTCCGGGTGGCCTTGACCTTGTTGAGGACGACGCCGATCACGTTGGCGCCGATCTGTCTCATATCGTTGAGACAGCGTTGGAGCATGCCGGTGGTGGACGCGCCCACACCGATCACCACGACGACGCCGTCCACCACGGGCGCCAGCAGTTTTGCGTCTGCCATCAGCAGCGCGGGCGGAGTGTCGATGATGACGTGGTCAAAGGCCTGTTCGGCCTGTTCGAAGAACGCGACCATGTCGCGCGAGGCCAGCTTGCCCACCACCACATCGCGCTGGCTACCGGGGCCGATGACGAAGAGGTTGGCATAATCGGTCTGGCGGACGACGTCGTTGGGTTCCCGGTCGCCGAACAGCACTTCGCCGAGGCCGGGCCCGGGCGTCAAGCCAAAGGCCTCCTCGACCTTGGGGTTCCGCGCGTTGATGTCCACAAGCAGCACCCGCCGGCCAGCCTGGGCCAGCGCCGTGGCAAGATTGCACGCGAGCGAGGTCTTTCCGTCGCCTCTGCCGGGGCTGACGACGAGGCAGGTATTGAGTTCCGCGGATCCTTCCGGCGGGTAGATGATCCGGGTGAGAATACGGCGGAACTGATCCGCGGACGTGGAACCCGGCTCCCGGGCGGTCTGGAGCAGGCTGCCGTCGTGGCGGGCGTTGGACTGTTCAAGGCTCGCGTGAGGCACGGTGGCCAGCACCGGCAGGCCGGTCAGGACGGCCACGTCCTGGGCGCTGCGGACCTGCTTGTCGGTGAGTTCACGCCACAGGCCCGCGGCCACGGCGGCGCAGGCCGAGGCCAGGAACGCGAGCGCCATCAACTGCTTCCGCCTGCCATAGTCCGCCCGGGCGGGAGGAAACAGGTTGGACGTGAGCGAGATGCGTCCCGGCGCTTTGCTTTCCACGTCGATGCTGTAAATGATGGATTCAATGTGCTTGATCTTGTCGGCCAGGTCGGCTTCTTCGGCCTGGAGGGCCTCGATCCCGGCCTGCTGGCCGGCCGCCTTGACGGCCAGTTCGGTCTGGGCCTCGATGCGGCGCTGGAACTGTTCGATCTGGGTTTCGGCTTCCAGGAGGGCCTTCTCCGCGACAGCCAGTTCTTGCCGGGTGCGCGCTTCGGCAGACTCGAGCAGCCGCCCGCGGGCCTCCGCGAGCGCCCCATCGAGCCGTCCCTGCAGCGAAGCCTGCGTGTTGCGCAGCGCCTTCAGGGGCGGAGCCTCGGTCGTGTATTTTTCCTCCAGCACGGCGATTTCGCTTTTGACCTGGGCCAATTCCTGCTGAATCATGTTGACTTCGATGTCGGCCCGTGTGCCCTCTTCGATATTCAGGTCGAAAATGGGTTCCTGGGGCGACGATTTCAGCTGCTGCTTGTAGGCGGCGATCTTGTCCAGAATGCCCTTCAAGGTATCGATGTGGTTGTTCGCCTCGATCTTGCTCTTTTCCGCCGCCGAGAGGTTTTCGCGGTCCGCCTCGGTCTCGCTGGGGCCCAGCGCGGACAGCGTGCCCGGCGCGACGCCCAGCTTTTCTTTCATGGTCTTGATGCGGCCCCGCAGAATGTCGAGTTCCTTCTGAAGGTCTTCTTTTTCGTCCACCAGGGTGGAACGCCGGGCGCTGGTGTCGCTCACCGCGGCCGTGACCGCGAGGGCCATGTAGTTTTTCACCGTCGCGGCGAGGACGCGTTCCGCGAGGTTCTGGTTCGGGGCGGTGCAGACGACTTCAACGTTTTCGCTGCCGCCCAGCACGCGCGCCTGCACCAGGTCCTGAAGATACAACAGGGGGTTTTCCGCCTGCCGGATCTCTTCCAGGCTGCGGATGTCGGGATCGTCGAGAACCCGTTGCATGACGGTGGCGTCGGTGATCTCGAAGGCCTGCGTGCGGACCCAGCGGTCGTAATTCACGGTACCGCCCTGGCCGCTCTCATCGCCCAGCACAGAGACGGGGTTCGCGGCAAAGCGGATGGTCTTGCTCGCCGTGTATTCCTCGGGCACCAGCAGGTAGGCGGCCGCAAGCGAAGGCACGGCCAGCGCCAGAAACACCACAAGCATGAGCGGGGCACGGAGCCGTATCAGACGCACCAGGTTGAGTGTGCGTTCTCCATGCATACCGCCGGGAGCCGGCAGAGCCGGCAGGGCCAGCTCAGTTGAGAATTCCGTACTCATACAAGGCTCCTACGGGGTCGGAATGGAGGTTGCCAGCGAACCGAAACTGCGGACGCCCTCGAGCACTCTCAGCAGGTCGTTGGCGCCGTTGTAACTGCTGTCGAACAACTCGTCGTAGCGGCGATCCGTGTAGTAGGTATCGTAGGCCTCTCGGTACAACGACATCAGCGGGGTAATGGACCCGACGAACCGTGAGACAAACTGTTGCAGGCGGACCAGCGGTTTCTGGGGGATGTAGAGAATGTCTCCGGGCTTCATGACCATGTCCTGCCCGGTCTTGAGAATCTCACGCACATTGACGAGATAGACACGGTTTGTGTCTTCCTTGATTTCGCGAATCAGGACGACCTGCCTCATGCGGGCGGAGGTTTCGGAGAATCCGCCGGCCCGGGTCAGCAACTGCAGGAGGGTGGTGCCTTCCATGAGCTGGTAGACGTCGGGAGACCGCGCCTCGCCCAGGACGTAGACCAGGTTGACCCCTTCGGGGACGTAGACAATGTCATTGGGCAGGACGAGCGTGTCGGCCGGGTTGACCTCGGGTTCGCGGTATTTGCTCAGGTCACACTCGATGACGTCGCGCGCGCCCCCATAGCGGCGGATGATGAGGGCCTGCGTGAGCGCGCTGCGCGAGCCCACGAACGAATCGCCCCCGCGCTGATTGACCCGGGGCCCGCCCGCCTGGTTGATGGCATCGAGCACGGAAATGGGTTTGGTGTAGGGGAATTCCTGGGGGTTTTCCACGTCGCCCATGACATGATAGGTTTTGCTCGAGGCGGCGAGGACGGCCAGGGAGAGCTGGGGTTCGCGGAAGACTTCCGCATAGGCTTCGGTGACCAGCTGGGTCGCTTGCTCGCGCGTCAGGTGCTGCACTTTGAGGTCGGGAATCATGGGCAGGGAGATGTGCCCGTCGTACCGGACCTGGGCCACCTGGTTGAGGTTGGGGTCATCGAAGCAACGGAACTCGAGCTGATCGCCTGCCTCAATCAGATACGGCATGTCGTCGACATCGTCGAACGAGGGCACCGGCTGCCCGTTCGCGCTGACCCCCTGCTTCGGCTTCTCGGCGTCCGCGGCCTCGGGGGTTCCGAGAAGCTCGGAAGTCCCGATGTCCAGGCTTTCGTCAATGATCTTGCTTCCCTCGCTTTCGGGGTCGCGGGGAGTGACAACGTTCTTGGACGTGCTGGCGCACCCCAGCATCAGGAGGCCAAAACATGCCGCGGCCGCCGGGATGAACGCCCACAGCCGCCTGTCGTGTTTCCAACTGCTCTTGGCCAGCATGACGATACCTCTTTCTCTGGTTTTGGGAGCTTCTGCAGGTTACTCCGCTTCGCTGCCACTCTTCCCGATATGATACTCTTCAATTCGCCGCAACAGAGAACTATAACTGATCTTGAGAAGCTTCGCCGCTTTTCGCCGGTTCCACAGGGTATACCGCAACGCTTCCTCGATCAGGGTTCGCTCGGTCGCTTCCACTGCTTTCCGGACCGCTGTCTTGAGCGGCATGAATTCCCGGGGAGCTTCCGCGGCGGTGCGCGCATCGCGTGCTTGCGTCTGCTCCCGGTTTCGCGCCGGTTCCGGCTCGGTGGTGAAGATTCGCCCCACGCGAGCGGGCGCACTCTCCTGCTCCAGTTCGGGGCCGCCTTCCGTCAGCAGCAAGTCGGGATTGCCGGTCGCGACGAATTTGCGAACCCGCGCCGCCAGTTCGCGGACGTTTCCGGGCCACGGCTGGGTCTGCATTTCCGCGATGTGCCGCGGGTCGATCGCGCGGTACTCCCGGCCCTGTTTGACACAGAAGTGGTAATTAAAATGTTCCGCCAAGAGGGGGACATCTTCCGGACGTTCCCTCAATGCCGGCATGTGGACATGCACCTCGTTCAAACGGTAGTAGATGTCTTCGCGCATATTCCCGCGACGCACGGCTTCCTCAAGCTCGACATTCGTCGCGGCGACGATGCGCACATCCGTTTGAATGGGTGTCACGCCGCCTATCCGGATAAACGGCTCTCCGTCAAGCACTTGGAGCAGTTTCGTCTGGACAGTATACGAAGTTTCCGCAATTTCGTCAAGAAGTATAGTGCCTTTGTTGGCCAATTCGAACCGGCCGGGTTTCGAATTGCGGGCACCCGTGAAAGCCCCGCGCTCATACCCGAACAATTCGCTCTCAAGAATACTTTCCGGAATTGCCGGGCAGTTGACTTTGATGAACGGTTTACCGAGCCGCGGCGAGAGGTTGTGCAGCATGCGGGCGGCGATGTCTTTGCCCGTTCCGCTTTCGCCGGTTACGAGCACGGTCAGCTTGGACGGGGCGAGGCGGGTGAGGATCTCTCGCGTTTCGCCAATGGCCTTACTTTCCCCCACCAGATATTCGTGGAGCGGGATTCGGATGATCTCCGACAGGGTCTGAGCCTTTTCGTAGGAGGTGCTCACATGTCGTCGCCTTGTAGCCGTTCGGATTGCGTGATCTCGCAGCCCCATCCGCCTTGTCGCAGCCGAGGCGGAATACCATGCGCGGGTTTGCTTAACTCTTTACACTATTATTCACCAGAGACTACGTTTTTAGCAAGTCTGAAAAATTCCCGACCGCCTCAAATCTGTTCAAGACCTTCATTGACAGAGATTTAAGTGTTTTTGAGGAGGGTTTGGGATGCGGCCTGAATCGAGTTCGTCCCGGAACGCGGGCGGGGCGGGGGAGGGATCGCGCGCCCCATCACTCGTCGGAGTTCCCCCCTGCGGGCAGAACGGGGGGGCCGGGGGCCGGTGTGTGGGCGCGGTCTGGCCGGAAAACAAACGCCCCGAAGCCGGCTGGGCACTTCGGGGCGATTGGGACAGGCAGACCCGTGGTTGGCGGGCGCTTGCGTTACATTTTCTGGAGCATGGCGAGGAACTCGGCGTTGGTCGGGGTCTTCTTGAGCTTCTCGATCAGCAGTTCCGTGGCTTCGATGGTGCTCAACGGGCTGAGGATTTTGAGCAGAAGCCAGATGCGCTGCAGTTCCTCGGCTTCGAGGAGGAGCTCTTCCTTGCGGGTGCGGGATTTCTGCACGTCGAGCGCGGGGAAAATGCGTTTTTCCATGAGGCGCCGATCAAGGTGGATCTCCATGTTGCCCGTGCCCTTGAATTCTTCGAAGATGACGTCATCCATGCGGCTGCCGGTCTCGATGAGGGCGGTCGCGAGAATGGTCAGGCTTCCGCCTTCCTCGACGTTGCGGGCCGCGCCGAAGAAGCGCTTGGGCCGCTGGAGGGCGTTGGCATCGACGCCGCCCGAAAGCACCTTGCCGCTGGCCGGCACGATGGTGTTGTAGGCGCGCGCGAGACGCGTGATCGAGTCGAGCAGGATAATCACATCGCGTTTGTGTTCGACGAGGCGCCGCGCCTTGTTCAAGACCATTTCGGCGACCTGGACGTGGCGTTCGTGGGGTTCGTCGAACGTGGACGCCACAACCTCGCCCTTGACCGAGCGTTGCATGTCGGTGACTTCCTCGGGCCGTTCGTCGACGAGGAGGACGATGACATACACCTCGGGGTGGTTTTGCGCGACGGCATTGGCGATTTTCTGCAGCAGCACCGTCTTGCCGGTGAACGGCGCGGCCACGATCAGCCCGCGCTGCCCCTTGCCGATGGGGGAGATCAGGTCCATGATGCGCGTGCTGACTTCCTGCTGCGTCGTCTCGAGGCGGAACCGCTCGTCGGGATGCAGCGGGGTGAGGTTGTCGAAGAGGATGCGATCGCGGGCGACTTCCGGGCTCTCGTAATTGACGGCTTCGACCTTGAGCAGGGCGAAGTAGCGTTCGCCTTCCTTGGGCGGCCGCACATGGCCCTGGATGGTGTCGCCCGTGCGCAGGTTGAACTTGCGGATCTGGGACGGCGAGACGTAGATGTCGTCGGGCCCGGGAAGATACGAGTAGTCGCTCGAACGGAGGAAGCCGAACCCGTCGGGGAGGATTTCGAGCGTGCCTTCGCCATAGATCGACCCGGCGGCTTCGATGCCCTGCTGGAGGATCTTGAAGATGAGGTCCTGTTTCTTGAGGCCGCTGTAGCCTTCCACTTCGAGCTTGCGCGCGGTTTCGGTGAGCTCGGTCATGGTCATCTGTTTGAGCTCACGAATGGAAATCTCGCGGTCGGTGTGGCGGATCTCCTCTTGCTGGACATCGTTTTCGGCGTCATCCTGCATCGCGGCACCATTTCTGGCTTCGATCGCCCGTTGAGATTCGTTATCGCCCTTTTTCACGTTGTTCCGCGGCCGGCCCGCGGGGCGGGACGCGCTTTTTCGCGGAGCGCGGCTCTTGGTCTTCGAACGGTCTTTTGGTGAGTCGGTTTTTTCGGCCATGCGTCTTCCTTTCGCTGCCTCGCCATCCCGCTCCCTCCCCGGGAGCCTGTGAGGCTGCGCTTACTTCTGCTGAACGCGATCTAATGGATCTCCGCCCAATTGTTTCCTATCCCAATATCCACTTTGAGGGGCGCCGCCAGCGGGAACGCCTCTTCCATAATCCGTTTCATGGTGGCCGCGATGTGTTCGGCGTCGCCGGCCGGGGTTTCCACGAGCAGCTCGTCGTGCACTTGCAGGAGCATGCGCGAGCGGGTGCCCCGGAGGGCCGCATCCAGCCGGACCATCGCGACCTTGATGATGTCCGCGGCGCTCCCCTGCACGGGGGTGTTGATGGCCACCCGTTCGGCGGCGCGCCGCAGGTTGTTGTCCTTGCTGTTGAGGTCGGGTACGGGCCGCCGCCGCTGGAGGAGGGTGGTCACGTACCCGTTGTCGCGGGCCTCCTCGATGGTGCGGTCGATCCAGGCGCGCACCCGGGGGTACTGCGCGAAATAGTGGTCGATGAACCGGGCGGCTTCCGCGCGGGAAATGCCGAGGTTCCTGGACAGCCCGAACGCACTGATGCCGTACACCACGCCGAAATTGACGGCCTTGGCCTGGCGCCGCATGTCCGCAGTGACCAGTCCGGGCATGACGCCGAAGATGCGCGCCGCGGTGTCGCTGTGGATATCGGCGTCCTGTTCGAAGGCCTCCCGGAGGGCGGGGTCCTGCGACAGGTGCGCGAGAATGCGTAATTCAACTTGCGAATAATCGGCGGAAATCAACTTCATCCCGGCGGATTCCGCGATGAACCCCTGCCGAATGCGCTTGCCCATGTCGGTCCGTACGGGGATGTTCTGCAGATTCGGGTCGCTGCTCGACAGCCGCCCGGTGGCGGCCACGGTCTGATTGAACGACGTATGAATCCTCCCCGTCTCGGGATTCACCAACCTGGGCAGCGTCTCTATATACGTACCCCGAAGCTTTTCGAGCACGCGGAACTCGAGCATTTTTCGGGGGAGTTCGTGTTCCCTCGCCAGCTGTTCGAGCACGTCGACATCCGTCGAATATCCCGTTTTCGTGCGCCGCATGGGCGGCAGTCCGAGCTTGGTGAACAGGATTTGCTGGAGTTGCTTTGGCGAGTTGAGTACGAACGACTCCCCAGCCAGTTCAAATATCTCGTGCTCCAGCGCTTCCAACCGGCCCCGCACCTCTTCGCTCAGGGAGCGGAAGAGGTCTGCATCAATGGCGATGCCGGCCTGCTCCATGCGTGCCAGAACGCCAATGAGCGGAAGCTCTACCTCCTTGAACAGCGCCTCGAGATCGTGCTCACGCAATAGCGCGGTAAAGCGCTCCCCGAGCCGCCACGTCATGTCCGCATCTTCGCATGCATACCGGCATGCCTTGTCGATGGGGACTCGATCGAAGGTGATCTGCTTGGACCCTTTGCCGATCAAATCGGCAATGGGAATCATCTTGCGCTTGAGGTAGTGGAGACTTACTTCACTCAGATTATGCCTTATGCGCGAAGGGTCTGTCAAATAGGAAGCAACCATCGTGTCCAGCGTGATGCCGGCCAGGGTAATTCCCGCTCTGGCCAGTACTTCCATGTCGTATTTGATGTTATGGCCGATCTTGGCGACGGCCGGGTCTTCGAGGAGGGGACGGAGGACGGCCAGCGCGGTCTCGCGGTCGATCTGGCGCGGAGGCGCGCCATCCGTCAGGCCTTCGAGGTCGTTGCTGTCGCCGGGGGCGCGGTGTCCCACGGGGATGTAGCAGGCCCTGCCGGGGGAACAACAGAGGGAGATGCCGACGAGTTCGGCCCGCATGGGGTCGGTGGAGGTGGTTTCGGTGTCGATGGCGAAGGCGCCCGCGGCGCGCAGTTCCGCCACCATATCGCGGAGCGCGGCTTCGGTGTCGAGCAGGCGGTAGTCTTCGCCGGTTTCCTCCGCGGTTGGCTGGGGGATGAATTCCTCGACGAGGGATTGGAACTCGAGTTCGGAGAACACGGCCATCAGGCGGCCGGGATCGAGGGGGCGCCGGCGCAGGTCGTCGAGGGTGACGTCGAGCGGCACCCGGGTGTCGATGGTGACCAGGCGGCGGCTGAGGAATGCCTGCTCACGTTCCATCTCGAGGTACTCGCGCTGCTTTCCCTTGAGCTCGCCGATGTGTTCGTAGATGCCTTCGAGCGATTCGTACTGGCTCAGGAGCTTCTTCGCCGCCACAGGGCCGATCTTCGTGACGCCGGGCACGTTGTCGGAGGCATCGCCGATCAGGGCGAGCGCGTCGATCACGTGTTCGGGGCCCACGCCGAAGCGCTCCTGGACCTGCTCGATGCCGGACCAGGCCTTGTCGGCCTCTTTGTTGGGGTCGTAGACGCGCACATGCTCGTTCACGAGCTGCAGGAAGTCTTTGTCGCCCGTGATGAGGACGGTCCGAATACCCGCGGCGGTGGCGGTGCGGGCCAGGGTGCCCATGACGTCGTCGGCCTCCACGCCGGGCATGCGCAGGAGCGGAAGGGAGAAGGCTTCGACGACGGCGTCGATGAGCGGCATCTGGGCCACGAGGTCTTCGGGGGTTTCCTGACGGTTGGCCTTGTAGTCGGGGTAGAGCGCCTCGCGGAAGGTCTTTCCGGGGGCGTCGAAGACGACGGCGAGATAGTCGGGGTCGTTTTCGCGCAGGAGTTTTGTGAGCATGCGGGCAAAGCCGAACACGGCGTTGGTGGGGCGGCCCCGCGAATCGGTCAGTCCGCGAATGGCGAAGAAGGACCGGTACGCGAAGGCGCTGCCGTCAATCAGGAAGAGCGTTTCGGCCATTGCGGGTCTCCGTGAGTACGTTGAGGATTTCGGCGGCGGCGCGCCGGGACGCTCCGCCCGAGCCCAGGGATTGACGCACGCGCGCCAGCTCGTCGAGCATCTGGCGTCTTGCGGGGCTGTCGTCGAGCAGTTCGAGCGCCGTGGGCAGCACGGATTTCACCGTGGCTTCGTGCTGAATGAATTCCGGCACGACGCGTTTTCCGGCGAGGATGTTGACCAGCCCGATGTGGTCGACCCGCACCACCGCGCGGGCGATCCAGTACGACAGGGGCGAAATCTTGTACAGGATCACGAACGGCACGCCGAAGAGGGCGGCCTCGAGAGTGGCCGTGCCTGAGGCGACGAGGCAGAAGCGGGCCGCATCCAGGACTTCATACGTCTTGCCGACGAGAATCTCCAGCGGGAACCCTTCCGCCATGGCGCGGATCTGCGCTTCGCGTTCCGGGTTGACGCAGGGGGTCACGAACCGGGCTTCCGGATACCGCTGCCGGATGCCGCGGGCGATTTCCAGCATGACCGGCAGCAGCCGCTGGATTTCCTGCTGGCGGCTTCCCGGCAGTATCCCGATGATCAGTCCGTCGCGCAAGGCGCCGCTTACCTGCACGGTAGGGATGTGGTCGAGCAAGGGATGCCCGACATAGACGCAGTCCACGCCCGCCTCATCATAGAGCGCTTTTTCGAACGGCAGAATGACGAGCATCTTGCGCACGAGCTGGGCGATGGTTCGGATGCGGCCCTGTTTCCACGCCCAGATCTGCGGGCTGATGTAGTAGATGATCGGGATGCCCCGGCAGTGAGCCCGGTGCGCGAGGCGGAGATTGAAGCCCGGGTAATCGATCAGCACCAGGGCATCGGGGGGAGACGCATCGAACCGGGCGAGCGTGTCCATGAAGAGGCGGCGGATCATCCCCAGCGACTTCACGACTTCCGTGAAGCCCATGATCGCATGACCGGCCAGATCAAAATGGAGCGTCATGCCCGCCGCGGCCATATGCTGTCCCCCGAGTCCTTCGCACTGTACGTCCGGGTCAATATCATGCACGGCCCGAATCACGTGGGCGCCGTGGATGTCTCCGGACGATTCTCCGGCTACGAAGAAGAGGCGTTTCACGGCGACGTCCGAATGCAGTCAATAATCTGCTGGGCCAGCGTGAGCGCCTGAAGCGCATCTTCACCATCGACGACCGGCCGGGTCCGGTCCCGCACGCAGCGAATGAACGATGCCAGCTCGAGGCGGAGCGGTTCCTCGTGCGCGACGGGGAGCGAATCCACCGAGATCAGGTCCATGGGATTCTGTCCGGGCACGAGTTCCCCGGGCCGTTTGCGGTAGATCAGCACCTCTTCGGCGGAATAATCCGTGGAGACGTACATTTCGGGCGAGAAGATACGGATCTTCCGCATGCGGTCCATGGAGATGCGGCTGCAGGTGAGATTGGCGACGCATCCGGAGGCAAACCGGATGCGGGCATTGGCGATGTCTTCGTAGCGGGAAAACACCGGCACCCCGACGGCGTCGACCGACACCGGGTGGGTGCCGTCCATGGCGCGCACAATTTCGAGGTCATGGATCATCAGATCGAGCACCACGCTGACATCGTCGCCCCGGCTGGGATACGGGCTCAGGCGGTGGCATTCGATGAACCGGGGCTGCCGGACCGCGTCGAACAGCGCGCGCACGGCGCCGTTGAACCGCTCGATGTGGCCCACCTGCAGAATCCGGCCTGCTGCTTTTGCGGCCGCGACCATCTCGGCCGCCTTTTCCACGCTCTGGGCGATGGGCTTCTCGACCATGAGGTCGACGCCGGCATCCAGAAGGCGGAGCGCGAACTCGTGATGGAGGGTGGTGGGCACGACCACGCTGGCCGCATCGATACCCGCCGCGAGGAGGCCGTCCAGCTCCCGGAAATGGGGGACCTGGAAATCGTGGGCGGCCTTGGTCCCGTTCGTGTCGTCGATATCAACGACGCCGACCAGCTCGATGCCGTCGAGTCCGGCATAGTTCCGCGCGTGATGGTATCCGAGGTGTCCGACTCCGATGACGCCAACGCGAGTGGAAGCCATGAAAACCCTTCTTCGCGGCCGCGCATGGCGCCGGTGCCGCGGCGCGCCCGCACGTCCGCAGGTTGAGGCGGAGCCTATTTCGTGATTCCCCGAATGGATTTCCGCACAAAATCCACGAAATGATTGCGTTCGTCGCTCTCTTCGATGCTTGCTTCGATCTCGTGCAAGGCCTGTGTGGTATTGAGGTCCGACCGGAACATGATCTTGTACATCTGCTTGATTCGGCGCCGCGCCTCGGTGTCGAATCCCGCCCGCCGCAACCCGACCGAATTGGGGCCATGGCACTGGCCGGGGTTGCCCTCGACGATCATGTAGGGCGCGACGTCTTTGACCACGCGGGTCATGCCTCCGACGAACGCCATCGTGCCGACCACGCATTCCTGGTGTACGCCGCTCAATCCGCCCAGGGTGGCGCGGTCTTCGACGTCGACGTGGCCCGAGAGCGAGGCGCAATTGGCCATGACGACGAAGTCGCCGACGTGGCAATCGTGCGCAACGTGCGAGTAGGCCATCATGAGGCAGGAATCTCCGATGGATGTGGTGCGGTGGTCGTCGTCATAACTGGTCATGGTGCTGGCGCTGATGGTGACGTGCTCCCGCAGCATGTTGTTGTCGCCGATGCTGGTGCGGCCGACCAGGCCTTCTTTGTGTTTGAGATCCTGGGAGAGCACGCCGATCTGGCATCCGCTGAAGATGCGGTTGTTCTTGCCGATGACGGTGCGGCCGGTAATCACGCAGTGAGGGCCCACGACCGTGCCGGAGCCGATGGTCACGGTCGGGCCGATGATGGTGTAGGGCTGCACCTCCACGTCATCGGCGAGTTCGGCTTTGGGGTCGATGATAGCGGTCGGATGAATTGTCATGTATTGTCAGTCCTTGAACAGATGTTGGCTGGTGGAATACAACCTTCCACTAAAAATCCGCACGTGAAATCAGACGGTTTACCCACGGGATACACCACCGGGTGGTGTTCGCGAGGGTGCGCGATGCCGCTCACAGCGGTGACCATTGGGAATCCGTTCTGGTCCTCCCCCGGGTCCACCGGCTCTCCGGCGAAATAGTACCGCTCCCGGCCGCGCGTGTCAATTTGGCGCTGCGAGAATCCTGGACAGGATTGACAGGAGGAGCCGTTTGTGAGCGGTCACGGGTAAGTGTCTATTGCAGCATGGTTGTCCCGGCCATGATGCGCCAGGGGCGGT
>JAAYAQ010000509.1 GCA_012719295.1 Candidatus Hydrogenedentota bacterium
AAGCTGGTCGAAGACTTCGGGTTTGAGCAGCTCGACATCATGTCGGATCCCTGGCGGGAAACCGTCGATTTCGGGGGGACGATCCAGTACCTGGACGACGCCGTGCCGAAGTGTACCCGCCACCCCCTCGCGGATTCCCGGGATCTGGGTGTGCTCCAGAACCCCGACCCGCGCACGTCCGAACGGATGCGCAATGCCCTGCGCGCACTCGCCCTCTACAAGGAATTCGGGCACCACCGGTATTCCATCACGGGATGGGTCGAGGGCCCCGCCGCCGAAGCGGCCGACCTTCGCGGCGTCACCAACTTCCTCATGGATCTCATGACCGAGGAGGGCTTCGCCTGCGACCTGATGGACCGCTGCGTCGCGAACGCCATCGCGTTCGCCCTGGCGCAGGTCGACGAGGGCGCCGACACCATCGGCATCGGAGACGCCATTGCGAGCCAGTTGTCGCCCGAATTGTACGAGCGATTCGTGTTCCCCCGCGAAAAACAGATCGTCGACGCCATCCACGCGGCGGGCGGACTGGTGCGCCTCCACATCTGCGGCGACATCAACCATCTCCTCCCCGAGATCGCCATGCTGAACGTCGACATTCTCGATTGCGATTCGATGGTGGACATGGCCGCCGCCCGCGACGCCCTTGGCAACGGGGTCGTCCTCACCGGCAACCTCGACCCGGTCCGGGCCGTCATGGATTCCAATCCTCAAGCCATCCGCGACGCCCTGCGCGAGGTCTACGAAACCGTGGGCAACCCCTATTTCGTCAATGCGGGCTGCGAAATCCCCGCGGCCACTCCGCTCGAAAACCTCCGCGCCCTCTGCGAACCCCTCCCCGCGGCCTGACAATAGGCGCCGTGCAAGAGGCCCGGGACGTTGCCGATATGCTACAATCCGCGCCGTGATAACCGCATTTCTGATGATGTGCGCGGCGGTCCTGGGCGCGGAGCCCGCGGGCCAGCTCGCGTGTGTGGCCGGCACCGAACAGGAAGACCGGCGCGTTGAACTCGTGGACCTTGCCACGGGCGCCGTCACGCCCGTGGGCCCCGGCGCCCACGACGGCGCTCCGACCTGGTCGCCGGACGGGCAGTGGCTCGCCTTTCCGACGGCCGGACCCGGCGGCATGCGTATCCGGGTGATGCGCGCCGACGGTTCCGAGACGCGCGAGATTCCCCACAAGCATCCCTGGAACGATGTGCCCCGCTGGTCTCCCGACGGGCGCCTGCTCGCGTATACGGGCGCGAAGGAAGCGGACAACATCCGGCCCGAATCGCTCGCGGGGGCGGCGTCGGTCATGGTCTACAACATGGAGGCGAACACCGAGGAGGCCTGGGGCACGGACACCGTGAGCCTGTACCGTCCGGTATGGATGAACGCCGGGACCGTGATTGCCATCGGCGTAATCCCCGGGGAGAAACGCCTGTCGAGCGACATTTTTATCGTGACGCCAAGCGCCGTGAACCCGTTGCCGGCCATCGCCATGCCGTCCGCGGGCCAGTATGTCGAATGGGCCGCCGAAGTCAATGTCCGGGAAAACCTGCTCGCGTACGAATCCAACGATGGCGGCGACCGCGAGGTGTTCGTGCTGTCGTTCAAACGGGGTTCGACGGACGTGTCGAACCACCGGGCCGCGGACTGGAACCCCGTGTGGCAGCCCGCCGGGCTCTGGCTGGCGTTCGAGTCTTTCCGGTCGGGGCGCCGGGGCATCTACCGCGTCTTCCCGAACACCATCCGCGTGGTTCCGGTGGCGGTCGCGGCGGAGTACGACAACTGGCACCCCGCCTGGTCGCCCGACGGCGCGTTCCTGGCGTATGTGTCCGACCGCGACGGCACGCCCCAGCTATTCGTCACCGAGATCGAGACCGGAGATACCCGCCAGGTGACCACGGGCAGCCGCTTCGCTCTGGCGCCCGCCTGGAGGCCCGCGCCATGAGACGCCTGCTCTGGATCTGGCCGGTATTGGTGCTGGGCGCGGCCGCCCACGCGCGCCACGCCGACGGCACCCTGGATCTCATCATCACGCCCAACAACGGGGTGCCGGTGATCATCGCTCCCGGCGAACCGTTCGAGGCCACGCTCGCCCGCCGCGGCGCCTTGCGGCTCGTCAGCGCGGAAGGCAGGACCCTGGACCTCGACCCGGACTGGACCGCGCTTCCCGGCGGGATGCACCGCGCCACCTGCCCGACGTCCGGGAAGCTCGCCACCGGCACCTATGCGCTGGAGGCCGTCGCGGAGGGGCGGACCGACACCAACGCCCGGGCGGTGTTTGTCACGCACCCCATGCCGGATTATCCCGTGGTGCACCTCTCCGACGTGCATATCGGCAGGCCGAACCGCGACCCCGCCCCCGAGGCCGTATTCCGCCGCCTGCTCGAGCAGATCAACGGCATCCGGGCGGCCTTTGTGCTGATCACCGGCGACCTGACCCAGGATGGCAAGCCGGAAGAATTTCGCAGGTTTCTCGAGGCGCTCGACACCTGCGTGCTTCCTACCTTCGTCTCCGCGGGCAATCACGACCGCACCGCCCTGAACTACGAGAAGACCTTCGGCCCGCTGGTCTACAGTTTCCGCTATGGCCCTGACGGGTATCTGGTCTTTGACACGAAGGATTTTGTGATCGCCGACGCCCTCGACACGCAGGTGGGCGAGCTCCAGCGCCTGCGGCGCGCGATCAAACCGTTGCGCTGGTCCATCGGCGCGACCCACCGCTATGATCCGGCCATGAGCATGCGCAGCCAGCTGGTGCTGTTCGTTGACGACCCGCTCGACTTCCTGATGTTCGGCCACTGGCACAGCGAGAGCGAAGAGAAGCGCGTGCCGTGGCGGACGACCCCGCTCGTCGTCACGCCCGCCGCATTCGACGGGGCGTGGCGGCTCATTCTGGTCACCCAGACCGGAATCCACCCGCAGGACGTCCAGCAGGCCGGCGCCGCGACAGGAGGCTGACACCGCGGAGGAACGGCGATGCGCGGCAGACGCCGGTTCACACGCGGGCCAGAATGCCCCCCAGGCCGTGTTTCGGGCCGGGTTCCCCGGGCCGGCGGGAACGGGGTCAAATTCCAGGCGCTGCGCCCGGCGCGACAACGGGTCCCCTTCGAATCCTATCCCCGGACGTCAAAGCGGGCCGCAGCGAGCGGTGCGAACGTGAACGCCTGGCGCGCCGCCTGCACGGACGCCCCGGAACCCTGCGCCGTCGCGCCGGCGCCGGGCTGTGCAGCAGATGGACTCGGGGAGTCCACGGCCGGTCGGGTCTGCGCGCGCGCCTGCGATTCCGCCCGCTGGAAATCGATCCGGATCATCGGCTCCTGAGTGTTCTTGCCCGGCGTTTCCCGCCGGGCGTCGAGGCGCTCCAGGGCCTCGGCACGCCGTTCTTCGGCCCGCGCCTGCTGTTCCTGCCGGAGCTCTTCAAGGGTGGGGACCATCTTCCGGGCTTCTTCGAAACTGCGGTCCACCGTGTGGGCCGTGATCGCCGGGATCGAGATGGTATTCTCGCCGAAGCCCGCGCGAACCCGGTCCTCGTCCCCGCGAAAACCCGTCTCGGACGATGGCGCGGTCTCTTCTGGCAGCCGCCCGATCGAATCCGGTGACGCCTCGATGCGCCGGGTCTGGAGCGGGTCGGATATGTTGCCTATGGTCAATTCCATGGCATTCGCCCCATCTGCTCCCCGTATTCGGGATACATAATCAATTAAAATTATCCCATCCCCACCCGCCGCTGTCAAGGAAAGGGGCGCGAGAGAATGGCGCAAATCCTTATACAGCAAGGTCTTGGCGAGTATTCCATTCCCGGCCGGGATAGCCATGACGCGACAGGCCCCTCTGGTGAATCGTGTCCATCGGGTCAAACGATCGTTCGCGTCGCTGTCTGGCAAACCGCGCCGCAAACCGGTACACTCTCCGCATGGATCTGCAAGCATTCATCCAGGACGAAGTGACGCGGCGCAAGGCCTTTCCGGTGACCGGGCAATGCGTATTCCTCGGCCATGCGGGCGTGGCGCCGCTGCCTCGGGCGACCGCGGACCTCATGCGCGAATTCCTCGACCGGGCTTCGCACCATAGGCAGGAGGACGCCTGGACCGAGACGTGGGTCGAGGCCTCCCGCAGGTTTGCCGCCGAGTTGCTGGGCGCGGAGCCCGGCGAGATCGCGCTGCTCGGGCCCACCGCCCTGGGCCTGAACCTGGTCGCCGCGGGCCTCCCGTGGCGTCCGGGCGATGAGGTCGTCTATTACCCCGACGACTATCCCGCCAACGTGTATCCATGGGCCGCGCTCCGCGCGCGCGGCGTGACGCCCGTGGCGCTCCGGCCCGGCGCGCCCGGCGTGATCACCTGGGACCTGCTCGAGGCGGCGCTTACCGAACGCACGCGGCTGGTGTCGCTGGCGACGGCCCATTTCCTCACCGGATACCGCATCGACGTGGATGGCATCGGCCGCAAGCTGCACGAGCGCGGCGTGCTCTTCTGCCTGGACGCGATCCAGACGCTGGGCGCGTTTCCGTTGCGCGTCGAGCACGTCGATTTTCTCAGCGCGGACTCGCACAAATGGCTGCTTGGCCCGGCGGGCGCGGGCATCCTGTACGTGAGCCGCGACACATTCGACATCCTGCAACCCGCCCTCCTCGGTTCATGGAATGTGGTGTCGCCACAGTTCATCGCCCAGGACACCATCGCCTTCTACGAGGGCGCGCGGCGCTACGAACCCGGCATGCTGAATCTGCCGGGGATAGTCGGGATGGCTGCGTCGCTCGAACTCCTCCTCTCGCTCGGCATCGACGCCATCAGTGCGCGGATTCTCGAGCTGCGCCGCGGGTTTCTGGACCGTCTGCGCACCCTGGGGTACCGTCACTGCCTCGAGGCGTACGGCCGGCCGCCCGATACCGCCGGGGCAGACCTCTCGGGCATCATCAGCGTGTCCCATCCCGAAAAGGACCTGCCCGAGGTCGCGCGCCGTCTGCAGGCGGCGGACATCGTCGTTTCGCTGCGGCACAACCGCGCGGGCGAGGCGTTTCTACGTTTCTCGCCGCACTTTTACAACACCGAAGCCGAACTCGACCACGTGCTCGAGGTGCTCGGGCGGTCCTGAGGGCCGTTTGCCCGGAGGCGCCACGAGCGTTTTCGCCCGCGGAAGGAGATCGTCGCGATGAGAAGTTACCGAAAGGAACTGTGGTTCAATGCGTCGCAGCGCCGGCAGATCATTCATATCACGCCGCAGATCGAGGAATGCCTCCGGGAGAGCGGCGTGAAAGAGGGCCTGGTCCTCGTCAACGCGATGCATATCACCGCGAGCGTGTTCATTAACGACAACGAGTCCGGCCTGCACGCCGATTTCGAGCGCTGGCTGGAAAGACTCGC
>JAAYAQ010000510.1 GCA_012719295.1 Candidatus Hydrogenedentota bacterium
CGGGCACACCGTGCCCGAAAAGCTCCTGCCCTGCGGCAGCGATGCGCGCACCTGGCTCCAGCACGCCGCTGATCAATACGATCTGGTGATCCTGAGCCTCCCCGATACCACGACGCTCGTGCTCAACCGCTACTCCACCGCCGAATTCTTCGCCGAAGCCAAACGCGCCCTGGCGCCCGGCGGCGTGATGGCCACGCGCGTGCCCGGCGGCGCCAACTACCTCGCCAGCGAATCCGCCGTTCTCGGGCTGTCGATGATGACCACCCTCGAAACCGCGTTCCGGAACACCGCGCTCAAACCCGGCGAATCCTCCTGGTTTTTCGCGTCCGACGGCGACACCCTGATGAATGCGCCGATGCCCGTGGCCCGCCGCTGGATGCGCATCGAAGGCGCGGAAGCCTGGTATCCCGCCGAAGGTGTGCGCGATTTCTACCGGAGAGGCCGCGTCATGCGGCAACTCGACGCGTACCAGGCCGCCCGCGCCGCGGTGCCGTCCGACGTGCTGCTCAACCTCGACCGCAGCCCCCGCGCGCTGCTTTTCGGCATCCTGCTCGAACTCCGGCGCGCCGGATTGCGCCCGGCGGAGACCGTGCCGCCGCTCCTCTGGGGCGGCGTCTATCTTGTGGCCGCCGGACTGCTCGTGCTCGCCGCGGGCCGAATCGTGTTTCTCGTCAAACACGGCGGCTCGGGCGTCCCCGCCGTCTTTGACACGCACCTGCTCATCGCCACGACCGGCCTGACCAGCATGGCCCTGTCCACCGTGCTCCTGTTTTTCTACCAGACGCGGCACGGGGCGTTGTTCCTGCTGATCGGTCTCATCGCCGCGCTGGTGATGCTCGGCGCCTGGCTCGGAAGCCTCGCCATGGGCCGGCTCCTGGCGCGCCGCGGCGCCGAACCCCGCCTGGCCCTGCCCGGACTGCTCGCAATCCATCTCCTCGCGCTCGGCGGACTCTTGTGGATGGGGCCGGACAGCTCCGTGGCCCTCTTTCTCGCCGCGTTTTTCCTGTGCGGCCTGCTCACGGGAGCCTATTTCCCGGTGGGGGCGCTGCGCCTGGCGAATGCGGGCCAGCCGCCCGACGCTGCCGGCGCGCGGCTCGAAGCGTTTGACCACCTCGGCGGCGCGGCGGGGGCCGCGTTCACCGGGCTGGTCTTTCTGCCGTTTTTTGGCGCACCCCGCACGCTGGCCCTGCTCGCGGGCTGTCTCGCGCTGAACATTCCCCCGCTTCTGCTGGGCCGGCGCGCAAACCAGGTGCGTCCTGCGCCGGGGGACGGGTTTGACCGGCTGGTCCGGCCGGCCGCGTACACCCTCGCGACCCTCGCGGCCCTGGCGCTGGCGGCATCCAACATACTCGCGGCGTCCGGCGCGGCACGGGAATCGGCCCAACTGCTTGACGAGGTCCGTTTGCTGGCCGGACCGGACGCCCCGCTCGAGTCCGTATCCACCACGCTTCCGGATGGCGCCGCGATCACGTACTTCACGGAAACCGGGCCCGGGGGCGAGACGGCCGGGTATCTGTTCGACACGCGCGTGCTCGCGGGCGGCGTCTACGGCTACGGCGGCCCGCTGGTGCTGGCCGTTTCCGTCGATCCGGCAGGCATCGTGCGCGATTACCGCATCCTGCAATCCCTGGAAACTCCGGTGTATCTCGATTTTGTGCGATCCTGGCGGCAGGAACTCGTCGGGAAGAACATCTTCGAAGCGCAACCCTTCGTGCAGGTCGACGCGCTCAGCGGCGCCACGCTGACCTGCAACGCGCTGATGGCCGCCCTCGAACAGGCCGGCCACCGGTTTGCGCTTGACGTGCTCGGCAAATCGGTCGCCCCGGTAAGCCCCGGCAGGCGGCCCGCCGGCGAATGGACCGGCCTGGCCTGGCTCGCCGGATTGGCGCTGGCCGCCATTCTCGCGCGCCGCCGGCCCAATCCCTGGGTGCGCCGGGCCATCCTCGCGGCATCGCTGATCATCTGCGGCTGGCACTTCAACGTCCAGTATTCCACCCAGCAGGCCGCCAGCCTGGCCACCGGCGCCCTGCCCCCCTGGACCCTGTCCGCGCCGGTGTTTTTGGTCCTCGCGCTGCCCCTGCTCACGTTCCTGTTCGGGAATTTCTATTGCGGCTACCTCTGCCCCTTCGGGGCGGCGCAAGAGGCCATGGAGGAGGTAACCCGCGGGGCCCTGGCCGTCGACCCGTCCAAAGAGGTATGGCGCTACGCCCGCGCCGTCAAATACCTCCTGCTCTTCCTGCTCGCCCTGCTCTATGCCGCACATCGCGACGCCGCCGTGCTGCAGGCCGACCCGCTGATCACCATGTTCAGCGGCATGCCCGGCCGGTTCGTCCTGTTTCTGGGCCTCGGGGCGCTGCTTCTTTCTCTGACGTTTCGCCGGTTCTGGTGCCGGAACCTCTGTCCCGCCGGGGCGTTCCTGGCGCTGTGCAACGGCGTCCGCGTGTTCCGGCGGCTTCGTCCTCCCGTCCAGCCCGCGAAATGCCCCCTCGGCGTGCGCACCGGAACCGAATTCGACTGCATTTGCTGCGACAGGTGCCGCCATGAAAGCCGCTGACGTCCTGTTTCTGGTCTGCGTGACCGCGGTGGCGGCGCTGTTTGTGGCCGCGGCCCTGTCGCATACCGAAACGGCCGCCGCGCCCCCGGCCGTCCCCGCGGCGCCCGGCGCAACCGGCCGTTCGCGCGACCTCGACCTCGAGCGCGTCCGCGAAATGATCGAGCGGGGCGACTTGTCCGGTCGTGAAGCGGAGTTTTACCGCGAGGCGC
>JAAYAQ010000511.1 GCA_012719295.1 Candidatus Hydrogenedentota bacterium
CCGGTTTGACCCGCGGGGCCTCGACGGGTTCCGCAGTCGCGGCTACCGCCACGGGGGGGTCTGCCGCACCAGGCTTCGGCTCGCGTTCCGGCTCGATGGCGGGCTTCTGTGCGGGCTCCTCTTTGATTACCGCCACCGCCGCGCTGGAGGAGCTGCTCGGGACCGTCTCGAACACGCTCCAGTCTTCCTCAGCCAGGTCCGATTCCCCGTGTACTTCGGCCGGGGCCGCCCCGGGAGCCGTCATGGCCGGTTCCGTGGCCGTTTCATCCTCGCCGCTCGTGCGCGCCAGGTTCTGGGCAGCCGGCGCGATGGGGCTTGCCGTTTCCTGTCTGGCCAACTCGGGGGCGGACTGGTTGAGGACGGTTTCGCCGGCGTTCCAGTAGAGCGCGCCGAAGACGAGCAGAATCGCGGCGGCCCGCAGGAGCGTGCCCGCCACGCTGTTGCCCAGGAAGATCTGCCGGATGCGGCGCCGGGTTCCGGCGGTCTCGGTTGCTGAGGGGGCTTCCGCCTTCTGCATGACCGTCGCGCGCTGGCGCTCGGTGAGGGCCGCCTGCGGGGCCTCGTGGAGTGCGGCGCGGGCCAGGTTGGCGGTTGCGCGCAATTCCTCGACGGTCTTGCGGGCGTCCGGATTGGCCTTGAGTGCGTGTTCCACCGCCTGGGCCGCGGCGGGTTCGAGTTCGCCGAGGGCGTAGGCGGTCAGGGTTTCAATGTCCAGTATCGGTTTCATCTTCAGACCTCCCGGGCGAGATCGAGTTCGCCCTGCAGCCGCTGGCGCATGGTGTCGAGCGCCGTGGCAATGAGGTTGCTCACTTTCCCGAGGGAGACGCCCATGACGTGGCTGATCTCCCGGTAGGTCAACTCGTCCTCGAATTTCAGGCGAAAGGCTTCCTGGGTTTCCTCAGGCAATTCGCCGAGCACATCGAACACTTTCGCGAGGGCCTCGTGCCGTTCCGCCACGGCGCCCGGCCCGGGGTTATCGCTTGGCCGCACCTCGGCGCGGCCTTGAGTGAGCGCGTCCATCCGTCCCTCCTTCCTCCGCACGTCGTACGCGCGGTTGCGGCATACCGTGTACAGCCATGCCGCGAGGTGGCCGTCGACTTTGGCGCGATCCGCCTGGCAGAGCCGCAGGAATGCGTCCTGCACGACGTCGCGCGCGGTCTCGAGGTCCCCCGTGATACGGCAGGCGTACCGGATGAGCGGTTTTTCGTACCGCTCAAGCGCCTGACGTATCCAGTTCGCTGACGCCAGTTCCGTCATGTCTTCCCCCTGCGTTTCCGTTTGTTGCGGTCCAGGAACGTTCGCGAACGTGTTCCATTCGGGATAACGATTCGAGGCCGGATCCGTTCATACGGACGGCGCATGCCCTCTGTTTTCGAGCCGAGGCCGCCGGGGAATCCGGTTTATCTCATTGTGTCGCTGTAAGTTATGTGCGAAGCGGCGGGGTTTCGCGTGTCAGGCGTTCGGGGCGTCCGGGGGCGCCAGTTCGGGGAATATTCTGCGGTAGGCCACGGCGAAGGAGCCGAACATCACGGGGAGGTAAAGGAACAGGCCCACGTAGCAGAGCAGGGCGCCGGCCATGCTCAAGAGCCAGTTGAGGAGCATCAGGCCGAACACGCCCCATTTGTTTGCCCACACGGCCCTGGCCGAGAGCTTGAGCGCGGGCCAGGCCTGCAGGTTGCGGTCCACGAGCAGCGGATACGCAAAGAACATCCAGCCGTACAGGAACACGCTGAACGCAACCGTGGCCAGAAAAAACAGGAGCCCCACGGGGAGAATGATGGCGACGGCCAGCGCCCCGGAATCGGTGCTGTCTCCGACGCTGGCGCCTATGGCGACGGTCACGAACATGACCACCATCATGGGCGCCATGAACGCCACGCTTA
>JAAYAQ010000512.1 GCA_012719295.1 Candidatus Hydrogenedentota bacterium
AATCCGTTCGCCCCCCTTCAGGCGCCGCGGCGGGCGTCGAGGTAGAGGGAGACGGGGCTGCCGGGCCGCTGGCGCGACCGGAGTCGCTGGAGGACCTCGACGGTTTGTTCGAGGGTGAGGGCCTCGCCCGGAGTGAGGCCTCGGGCCGGGGCGGCCGAACGCTGGAGCAGGTCGAGGATGGCATCGTCTTCCGGCGTAAGGCGCCGGGCAGCGGTTTCATTGATTGCGTGGCGGTTCATGGTTCCCTTGGCCCCTTCTATCCCGCGATGCCTTATCGCATTCGCCTGGAAACTGAACGCACGAAAGACCATGCGGCATGGTTTCGTCAGCGGGTCTGGCGCTTACTGCGGCGCTGACGGTTCACTTGTGTAGCAATGCACAGTTCACGTCGGCGTACTGATTACAACCCCGCTCAGACAACGCGAAGGGGCGGGACAAAATTCCCGGCGGGGAAACTGGCACGACGGGGACAGGTAACCAGCGCCAACCCGGCACGGGTACGTGTCCCCGTTCGCGGTTCAGGCGTCACCGGCGTCGGGACCGGGCGCGGGTTTGGTGCGGCCGCAGGTGCGGCAGACGGTCTCGCCGGTTTCGGCGGTATCTTCCGGGCGGCCACAGGCGCCGGTAATACACCGGCCCGAGAGAACATATCCGAGGCCGAGGGCGAGCATCATGGCGCCAATAACGCCAATGGAGAGAACAATGGTCTTCAACATCGCTTTTACCTTCTTTCTTGCGCGGCCGGGCCCGCGGCGTTGGGGGCGTCGCCGGCCGCGGCCAGAAACCGCTCGAACGCGGGCGACGCCAAGTCGCGAAAGCGCCCATCCGGCTCGCGCACGATCAGGAACGCGATCACATCGTGCTCTTCACACCATCGCAGGGCGTCTTCGGGGCCCATCACCATGAGGGCTGTGGCGTAGCCGTCGGCCACCGCGCACTCTGTATGAATAACGCTCGCGGAGGCGAGATTATGCGTGATTGGCCTGCCGGTGCGGGGATCGATGGTGTGCGAGTAGCGCACGCCGTCGCGTTCGTAGAAGTTGCGGTAATCGCCCGAGGTGGCCAGCGACCAGCCGCTCAGCGGCACGATCTGTTCGAGTCCGCCCAGCATCGCGTCGGGGCTGACGATGCCGATCTTCCACGGCCGGCCCTCGCCATTAGCGCCCCGGGTGCGCACCTCGCCGCCCACTTCGACCATGTAATCGAGAAACCCGGCCTGTTCGAGGGCACGCCCGACGCAGTCCACCGCATATCCCTTCGCAATGGCGGAGAGATCACAGTAGACCGCCGGGTCGGCTTTGCTCACGGCGGGCCGGGCGGAGTCGAGCGCGAGCTTCCGGTAGCCCGTATGTTCGCGCAGGGCCGCCACCTCGGCATCGCTCAACGGGGTCTCGGGCACGTCCTCCGGGCCGAAGCCCCAGGCGTTGACCAGCGGGCCGACGGTGATGTCGAACACGCCGCCGGTATCCCCGCTGATCTCGAGGGCGAGCCGGAACACCTCGAAGGTCGGCGCCGACACCGGAAACGGCTCGGCGGACGCGTGTGCATTGAACCGCGACAGCTCGGAATCGGGCCGGTACGTGGACATGCGCCCGTTGACGCTCTCGAGCTCGGCCTCGATCAGCCCATGAAGCGCGGCCAGGTCCGCGGCAGCGGGGTCGGGCAGCACCACCTTGACCTTGTAGACCGTGCCCATGGTCGAGCCGGAAAACTCGGGTACCCGCGCGCGGGCCGGTGTGCCGCGGCCGCAGCCGGCACACGCCACGAGAATGGCCAGCGCCGCGGCGGCTCGCCATGCAGGATGCGCTCTGAACGATGCGGAACTCACAGTGCCCTTCCGTACGCGCAACGCGTTTCGCGGACCGGCCGCGTGCCCGTGGGCGCGGGCGCGCGGGTGGGAGCCATCACAGGCCGAAATCGTCGAACAGGATGTTCTCTTCCTCGACCCCGAGGTCCTGCAACATGTTGATGACCGCCGTGTTCATCATGGGCGGCCCGCAGATGTAGTATTCGTTGTCTTCGGGCGCGGGATGCTTGCTGAGGTAGTTGTCCAGCAGCACCTGATGGATAAATCCGACCGGGCCTTCCCAGCGATCCTCGGGCAGCGGCTCCGAGAGCGCCAGGGTCCACCTGAAATTGTCGTTCTGGGCCTGGATCGCGTCGAAGTCCTCGACGTAAAACGCTTCACGAAGGCTGCGGGCACCGTACCAGAAGCTGACCTTGCGCGCGGTCTGGATGCGCTTGAACTGGTCGAAAATATGGGAGCGCATGGGGGCCATGCCCGCGCCGCCCCCGATAAACACCATCTCCGCGCCGGTATCCCGGGCGTAGAATTCGCCGTAGGGGCCGGAAATCGTGACCTTGTCGCCTGGTTTGAGGCCGAAGATGAACGACGACATGATGCCGGGCGGCGTGCCTTCCGGCGCGCGCGGGGGCGGCGTCGCGATGCGCACGTTCAGCATGATCAGCCCCTTTTCCTCGGGGTAATTGGCCATCGAATACGCGCGCGTCACCGTTTCATCGCAGCGGGAGACCAGATCCCAGAGGCGGTACTTGTCCCAGTCGTCGCGGAACCGTTCCTCGATCGCAAAATCCTTGTAATGAACGGTATGGGGCGGGCACTCGATCTGGATGTAGCCGCCGGCCCGGAACGGCACTTCCTCGCCCTCGGGCAGTTCGAGCACCAGTTCCTTGATGAACGTGGCCACGTTGCGGTTGGACCGCACCGTGCACTGCCACTTGCGGATGTTGAAAATCTCGGGCGGCACCTCGATCTTGAGGTCGTTCTTGACCTTGACCTGACACGAGAGGCGGATGCCTTCCCGGGCCTCGCCGCGCGAGATGTGGCCCGATTCGGTGGGCAACATGGCCCCGCCGCCTTCCAGGACCTTCACCTTGCACACCCCGCACGTCCCCTTGCCGCCGCAGGCCGAGGGGAGGAAGATCTGCTGGCTGGCGAGGGTGCTTAACAGCGATCCACCGGCGGGAACGTTCAGGGTCTTCCCGGTGTCTTCGTTGATCTCGATGTTGACCTCGCCCGTGCTCACCAGTTTCGACCTGGCAACCATCAGGATGACCACCAGGCTGAGAATGACGATGTTAAACATCAACATGCCAAGGAGGATGATCTGCATAACCTCAAATTCCTAGCGTTTGCCCGGCCGCCGGGCGGCCGCTCTTACAACTGGATGCCGGAGAAGGTCATGAACCCGATGGCCATCAACCCCGTGAGAATGAACGTAATGCCCAGCCCGCGCAGGCCCGGCGGCACGTTGCTGTATTTCATGCGCTCGCGAATCGACGCCAGCGCGATGATGGCCAGCGCCCAGCCGACGCCCGACCCGAATCCGAATACCGCACTCTCCGCGAACGTGTAGTCCCGCTCGACCATGAACAACGAACCCGCCATGATGACGCAGTTCACGGTAATCAGCGGCAGAAACACCCCCAGCGCAACGTACAGCGCCGGCACGTACCGGTCCAGGGTCATCTCGAGGAGCTGCACCGCCGCGGCAATCGTGCCGATGTAGGTCAGGAACCCGAGGAACGACAGGTCCACATCGCCCAGGTTGGCCGACACCCACGACAGGGCGCCCTTGCGCAGGAGGAAACTGTAGACCAGCTGATTCATCGGCACGGTGATGCTCTGCACAATAACCACCGCAATGCCGAGACCCACCGCCGTCTCCACCTTCTTCGAGCACGCCAGAAAGCTGCACATGCCCAGGAAAAACGCCAGGGCCATGTTCTCGATAAACACCGACTTGGTGAACAGGCTCAGGTAATGTTCCAGGCCAGCCATGCGTTATTCCTCCTCGCGCTGTTCGGGTTTCCACGTGCGCAGCGCCCAGATGATCAGGCCAATGATGAAGAAAGCGCTCGGGGCCAGGAGCATCAAGCCGTTGGGCTCGTACCAGCCGCCGTCGCGCTGGAGCCGAAACACCTGGTGGCCGAAGAGGCTGCCGCTTCCAAGCAGTTCCCGGAAGAACCCCAGCGTCAGCAGGATCAGGCTGTAACCCAGCCCGTTGCCCACGCCGTCCAGGAAACTGGCCTTCGGGCCGTTCTGCATCGCGTAGCCTTCCGCCCGGCCCATGACGATGCAGTTGGTGATGATCAGCCCCACAAACACCGATAGCCGCTTGCTGATATCGAACATGTACGCCCGGAGAACCTGGTCCACCACGATGACCAGCGACGCGATGATCGTCATCTGCACAATCATCCGGATGGTATGCGGTATGTGGTTTCGAATGATGCTCACCGACAGATTGGAGAAGGCGGTCACGAACGTCAGGGCAATGCACATCGTGACGGCCGTGTCCAGCTTCGTGGTGACCGCCAGCGCGGAACAGATGCCCAGCACCTGCAGTGCGATTGGATTGTTGTTGAACAGCGGATCGAGCAGCACCTTGCGATCCGCCTTGTCGAGTCCGATTCCCATCAGGCTGCGCTCCCTTGGTTGCGGAATTGCTCCAGGAACGGCTTGAAACCGTCTTCACTCAGCCAGAACTGCACGAGATTGCTGACCCCGCGGCTCGTGAGCGTCGCCCCCGATAAGCCGTCGACTTCATGCGGGTTGGCGTCGGGCGGACCCGCCTGCCCCTTAATCACCGTGATCTTGGGGTTCCAGTTTTCGTCGTAGGCGACGCGTCCGTTCCATTGGGCTTTCCATTTCGGGTTGTCGACCTCGCCGCCCAGCCCGGGAGTCTCGCCATGGTCATAGAACGTGATGCCCCGGACCGTCCGCGTGTCTTTATCCAGCGCGAGGAACCCATACATGGTGGACCAGAGCCCCTTGCCGACGATGGGAAGCACGAGTTCCGAAATCTGCCCGCCCTCCTTGACGTAATAGACGATCGCGTACTTGGGAAGCCGGGTGATGCGCGCCAGATTGCCGGCCGGGGCGTCCGTGCTGAGTTCGGGGTTGGCGCTCGCTTCGCGCGAATCGTACGTCCGCGGATCGAGGCCCGTCTGACGTTGAAACTCCTCGGGGGTCAGGGCTTCGCCGGTATCGATGTTTACAAACCGCTTCTCGATCGATTCATCAAACAGCTTCTGCACGTCTCCCGCCGGCAGGGAAGCCCCGCTGTCCAGGAGCCCCGCCACGCTCAAGACCTGCCGCTGGCGGTCCAGCAGTTTGTTGCGCTCCTGCGGGACGCGCAGAAAATAGGCGGACGAGGACACCAGCACCGCGCATACCACGCACACGGCGCCGGCGAACCCGAGGGTATATAGAGAGCCGCTACGCTGCATTCCGCGCCAACCTCCTCTTGATATTCGCTCGCACCACGTAGTGATCAATGGTCGAGGAGAACATGTTCATAAACAGGATGGACAGCATCCAACTGCCTGCATAGGCCGGATTGACTTCGCGGATCAGGATGCCCAGAAATCCGATGAGGAATCCGTAGAGGTACCGGCCCGTATCCGTGTAGGGCGCCGACACCGGATCGGTGGCCATGAACACGATAGCGAAGGCAAACCCGCCCAGCACCCAGTGCCAGTGCACCGGGACCGCAAACACGGACGACGGGTCATGCGCAAAGACATTGAAGAGCAGTGCGGCGCCCGCGCTGCCCACGAGACCGCCCAGCATGATCCGCCAGGAAGCCACCCCCGTCGCGATCAGAATCACCGCGCCGAGCAGGCAGAACAGCGCCGACGTTTCGCCCATGGACCCGGGTTCGAGGCCGATGAACGACTCCCACCACGTGATGCCGCCGCGCGCCTCGCTGATGCCGTTTCGCAGACCTTCCATGCCCGCGTCTTTCATGACCGCCAGCCAGGTCGCGCCGCTGTACCCGTCGGCGCTGGTTTGCGCGGCGATCCATACGTTGTCGCCCGAGATTTCGGTCGGGTAGGCGAAATACAGGAACGCGCGGGCCGTCAGGGCCGGGTTGAAAATATTCATGCCCACCCCGCCAAAGACTTCCTTGCCAATGACCACGCCAAACAGGATCCCCAGCGCCACCTGCCACAGCGGGATCGTCGCGGGAAGAATCAGGGGAAACAGCGCGCTCGTCACCAGGAACCCCTCGTTCACTTCATGTTTGCGCACGATGCAGAAAATGACTTCCGCCGTCCCGCCGGCTGCCAGCGTGACGATGTAGACCGGAATGAAGAATAACGCGCCATAGACCATGCACGCGATAAACCCGCCGTTCACAAGGTCAAACCCAAGCGCGGTAAACACAGTGGTCTGCCAGCCGTCCCACAGGGCGGCGCCCTGCCGCACGGCAAGCTGGGCCTGGTGCCCCGTATTGAACATGGCCATGAACATGCAGGGCAAGAGCGCGACCACCACCGTGATCATGATGCGCTTGAGATCGGCGCCGTCCCGCACGTGCGAGGCATTCCGGGTCACCTTGCCCAGAGAGAACAGGAAGGTGTCGCCCGCTTCCCACAGGGGATACAGCGCTTCGAGCTTGCCGCCCTTCTCAAAGTGCCTGGCCTGTTTGTCCAGGATGTTCCGTAAGGCTTTCATTACCCTTCCTTCTCAATGATGTCGAGGTTCTCGCGAAGAATGGGGCCGTATTCGTATTTCGAGGGACAGACAAAGGTGCACAGCGCAAGGTCTTCCTCGTCCAGTTCGAGGCAGCCGAGTTTTTCGGCCTCCTCGACGTCGTGCACGATCAGCGAACGCAACAGGTACGTGGGCTGAATATCCATCGGCATGACCCGTTCGTAGGTGCCCATGGGCACCAGGGCGCGCTCGGCCCCGTGCGTATTGGTCGTAAACGCAAACCGCTTGTTCGGCGACAGCCGCGAAAGAAACAGGTTCAGCACCGAAAACGTGTCGGACCCCGGCATCATCCAGCCGAGGAACGGGCGGTGACGGCCTTCCTCCACCACGCTGATCTGGTGGTGGCGCAGGCCCAGGTATCCGTGTACGGCCCCCTGCGCCTGGCGGCCCGAAAGCACCGGGCCCGAGATAACCCGCGCCTCCCCCTCACGCAACTCGTTCGCCACAAGATCGTCGGTCGAAGCGCCAACACGCGTCCGCAGCAGACGCGGGGTGTTGACCATGGGTCCCGCCAGCGAGATCACCCGCTCGACGTCCAGCCTGCCCGTCGCAAACAGCCGCCCGATCGAGACCACGCTCTGGTAATCGATATACCACACCGTCTTCCCCCGGCGCACCGGATCCAGCAGATGAATGTGCACGCCCGGAAGACCGGCGGGATGCGGCCCGTCAAACTCCTCGACCTGCATCCCCGCGTTCGCCGGGACCGGGAGCGTGTCACCGGCGCGCTTGCACACGTACGTTGTGCCTTCCGTGAGACGCGCCACGGCCAGCAGCCCCGTCCCGAAATCCCGCTCCTTGCCCTGGAGCGCTTTCTCGACCGACGCCGCCAGCGGATTTGTGTCTATCGCGGTGACAAACATCGAATGGGGCGCCGCATCCACGGCGGGCACCTTGCCGAACGGCCGCGTGCGAAACGCCGTCCACAGCCCCGATTCGACCAGAAGGTCCACGAGTTCCTGGCGTTTCAGCGTGGCCGGATCCTTGTCCCGGTACGAGTCAAAAACCGCGTAATCGTCACCGGCCATCGTGCCGCGCCGTTCGTTCTCGTTCAACTCGATGACGACGGTCTGAAGCGCGCGGCGCTCGCCCCGGTGGATAGCGGCGATTTTGCCCGCCCCGGGCGCCGTATAGCGCACGCCCGGCGTCTTCTTGTCTTCGAAGAGCACCTGGCCGCGTTTTACGGCGTCGCCGGCCTGCACCACCATCGTGGGCCGCATCCCCGGGTAGTCCGCGGCGACAATGGCCACGTGCGCGGGCTGCGCGGCCGGCGTAATCTCCTGTTTGGGCTCGCCGGCTATGGGAAGGTTCAGGCCCTTCTTGATTCTGTGTACCGCCATGTGCTCGACCATCCCTCTTGAGTCATGCCTGCGCCAGGACGCTGTCGTGAAGTGAGTCACGAATGCGGAAGGCAAACAAACCGCACGTCGACGGCATTCAGCTGGAATCAGGCTTTGCGACACAAAAATCCGCGCAATCTTGCCACACCACTACCCCGCATTACAACATTACAAGGGACAAACACTGCCGGATACGGGGCCTGAGTTCATCGTATTGCAGCGGCTCCTCGGACCGCGCGCGTTTACGGCGGTCTACCAGGAAATGAACACTCGAAACGCCGCGCTTAATTCGGCATTCGTGCACATACGTCACAATTTGTCCCGAACTCCGGCAGACCAGACTTCGTAAGTATTTTATAGCACTCGACTTAACCGGGATCCACCAGCGCAAGTTCCGTGCCGGGCGCAAGCTCGAAGAACTCAACGGTCTCCGAACCGGGAATACGGACCCTCGCCGGGCCGCCGCGCTCGGACTCTATCGTAAGCGAAACGAGTTTCCCGGCCCGCTTCTCCGCCGAGACCAGGAAGCCGCCCTGCGCGCGAAGATGGTGAAAGGCCACATCATCCCAGTCCGCGGGGATGGCGGGAAACACCTCGATAACGCCCGTATGGCTCTGGAGCAGCATTTCCTGCAGGGCCGAGGCGTTCGAACAGTTGGTTTCGAGTGTAAACGGCCGGTAGGTGAAATTGCTGTATCCCTTGCCGGTCTGGTCGCCGTTGGCGTTGAAGCTGTTGCGCAATACAAAGGCTTCCGCGAAGATGTCGAGGGCCCGGGCGGCGCGTTCGCCGTCGCGGGCGCGTGCGGCCAGACTGGCCAGCCACGTGTAGCCGAACCCGACCCAGCCCCCGGGACCGAATTTGTCGAGTTCTGCGAGGGACGCCAGCATGGTGCGCCGGTCTTCTTCGCCATTCGCCCAGTCGACAAGCCCGAGCGGATAGATGGCCATCAAGTGCGAGTGGTGCCGGTGCGAAAACGGCAACGGATGGTTCTCGGCCAGCAGCAGCGCGCCGTTCTGGTCCCGGAACAGTTCCGGAAACTCCGCAAGCACTCCACGCCAGTGGGCGGCGTCTTCTTTCTCGCCCACCGTGTCGGCCATTTCCGCTGTAGCCGTAAGCAGCCAGCGGCACAGCGCGAGATCATGGTTCGTGATCGTGGGAAACCAGGCCTCGGGCTTGTTGTCGTAGAACTCGGGCGAAGAACTCAGCGGCAGCGTGCGCAATCCGTTTGCATCGCGCTCGCGGGTAACCGCCTCGACAAACACCGCGCATTCGCGGGCATAGGGATAGGCCCGCTCCCTCAGGAAATCCGGGTCCCCGCTGAATTTCCATTGCCAGTAGACATGCTGGGCGAGCCAGGACCCCATCATCGCCGAATGGGTGTATTGCCGCCAGCCGCCGATCTGGTTGCAGTGCAGATCGGTGGTCATGGGCACGGCCAGACCGGGCAGGTCAAAGAACTTCCGGGTCCACGCCCGGCAGTTCTCGCGGTGGTCCCACAGCCAGTCGACAAACCCCCGGGCGGCCTCGAGCCGGTTGCCGCTGTAACAAGGCCAATACGTCATCTGCGTGTTCAGGTCGTGGTGGTAATCGCCCTTCCAGGGAGGCAGCCTGCCGTTGTCGGCTGTCCAGGGCCCCTGCAGGCTGACCGGCGGCGCGTCGGGCCGGGCCGCCGCTCCCAGCTTGTACGTATCGAGATACCATTGCCGCTCGATGCGCGCATGCGGCACCCGCAGCCACGTGCGGTCCCAATACGCGCGCCACCAGGCCAGATGCGCCTGACGCAAGGCGTCCAGCCCGCCGTCCAGGGCCGTTTCCACCCGCGCCTTTCCGATGGCCATCGGCTCGCCGCCCTCAACACTCGAAGCGACCGTCCAGATCACCGTGGTCTTGCCCGCCCCTTCGTCGAAACGCCAGCCCACGTACACCGCGAAACGGAATCCGCCCCAGCCTTCCTGCTCATACGCGGCAAACCGGTCGCCGGCGCTCTCCCGCGGCGCGCCGTAGCCCAGCTGGGCCAGTTCGCCCGCCTCGATGCCGATCTCCGATTGGATGTGCTCCTTCCCGCCAAACAAGGGCGCCACGAGCACCGGTCTGACCGGCGCGCCCGCTTCGATTTCCAGCACCCCGAGCGGCGCCGTGGCATGAACCCAGGCCGTCACGCGCGCGCCATTGCCGAACGAGACGTGTCCCGTGGCGGCCGCGAGATCGAGCCCCGTGCTTCCGAACGCCGCTCCGTCAAACGCCAGAGTCAGACGCCCCGCGGGGATTTTGGTCGGCGCGGGCCGGTGGTAGGGCAGTTCATACAGCTTCGCGAGCTCGTCGTAGCGGCCGGCCCGCTCCCATTCCCGCATCACGGCGTACGAGTAGTCCGCCGACGCAAATTCCGGCACCGGCCGCAGGTCCCACAGATCAGTGCGATCCAGCGAGATGTTCAACGGCGCGCCGTCGCCCCAGACCAGCGCGCCCATGATCCCGTTGCCGAGCGGCAGGGCCTCGTCCCACGTCATCGCGGGCGTGTCGAACGCCAGCCCATGCTCCAGATACGGCGGATGCGCCAGTGTTTCCGGCGCCGCACACAACGTCATCAGCGCGACCAGGGTTGTCATAGCGGATCCCTTCGCCCAAACGGGACCTTCCGGCCCCTATGCGTCATCAGGATGTTGAGCATAGCACTGTCGCCCACCCCCGCCAAACCGGGATGCGTATACGGAAAACGCCGTACTCCAGGGAAGGCTATGCGCTTCGTGCCTCCGGTGCGCCGCATGCACC
>JAAYAQ010000094.1 GCA_012719295.1 Candidatus Hydrogenedentota bacterium
GCGCAATTCCTGGAAATGATCGGCCGGTACGGACGGATGGCCAACCTCATCTCGACGTATTCGGACGTGTTTGAAATCCATGTGACGGCCGAAGCCGGGTACATCTCCAACGAAGATGTGAACAGCGACGGCCAGCGGGACTGGCGTTACGATTTCGTGACGACCGCCCAGAAAAAGGTGCGAACCATTTATGAGCGGTAGGTACCTCACGGCCCGGACAGGCGGGCGCCACGCCGCGTGCCATGATACTGGAGAATGGCCGATGACGAACAAATTGCATCGCCGACGGTTCCAATGGCTGGCGGTGGCGGTTTTGCTCGCCGCCCTGCCCGCCGCCGCGCAGGACGTTCCCAACGTGCTCGTGGTGGTGGACACGACGGAAGCGCCCCCCTATTGGAACACCTACGTGCTCGATATCAACAGCGCCTACAGCGACGTGCAGGCGGCCATCAACGACGCGGTCACGCTGTCCCGCCAGGACAACGAGCCGTACACGGTGCTGATCGTGGCGCGCAACAACAGCGCGCCGTGGCCGGGCGGCGTCGAGATGCCCGCCGATGCCAACGTGCGCCTGATGGGCGAGGCGCGCCCGAACGGCACCGACATCTTCCAGCCGGTGCTGGACGGCGGCGGTCTGGACGTCATCACCATCGGGACGCTGTCGCCGATGTTCGAGAATGACCTCGATGACCTGAATAATCCGCGGGTGGAGGGGTTGCGCCTTATCAACGGCTTCAACGGCCTCCGCGTCGTGGGCGACAATCCCAACGCCTACCGGCCGACCATTAACCGGTGCTGGATGGACTCGAACGCCGAGCATGGCGTGTCGATCGAGGGCGACAATGCCCAGGCGCTGCTGATTAACTGCAGCATCTCGGACAACGGCCGCGACGGCGTGCATGTCGACACCAATCCACTCGAGGGTTCGTCGACGTTCACGGACATTCTCCATTGTTCCATTATCGGAAACGGCGAGCGCGGCGTGTGGGTCAATCGCACGTGGTCGCCCGCCTCCGGCACCGAACCGCCGGTCTACGCGCGCGTGCGCAACAGCATTGTCTACAACAACGGCACGGCGGGTTCGGAGGAGCGCAACAGCGGCGGGCTCGTGTGGTCGGGCGGCATCACGATCATTCCCGAATACGACGTGGTGACCGGCGGCACGACCGCGACCATCTACGGCAAGAATCTGGCCCAGGCGGGCACGGATACGCGGGTCTATTTCGGCCCGCGCGACATCGGCGACCACAACCCCGCCGTGGTATTCGATCCGTTCACCGCGCCCGACCGGCTCGTCGGGTATGTCCCTCCCGCGTACAACAGCGCGCCGGGCAAGGTCGACGTGCACATCGTGCGGGCCTACGGTACCGACGACGAGCGGACGTACACGCTGCAGAACGCGTTCACGTATGTCGAGGATCCTTCCGGGGAACCCCAGGTGACGCTGGTGACGCCCGCGCATGGCCCGGCGGAGGGCGGCAACTGGGTGCTGGTGGAAGGCCTGCGCTTCAACGTGGACGGCGAGGTGTGGTTCGATTTCAACGGCAACCGGCGGATCGACGCGACCGGCACCGCGGTCGCCCAGGGCACTAACGGCACGGTGGGTCCGAATACGTTCGCGCCGTACAACCCGGTCCCGGCCTGGACGCCGGGCCAGTTCCGGAACTACTACCTGTTGCAGGGATCGACCCGCTGGCTGATCTCGGGGAACACGGCGGACACGCTGACGCTGGTCGGCTCGACCGCGACCCTGTTTGACGGGACATGGGCGATCGTGCGGCCGGCGGACCTGCGGGCGAACGAGCGCACGTGGCTGTCGTCGGCGCTGCTGCATGTGGAGGCGCCGGGCGCCCCCTCGTGGTACGACCCGATCTTTCACAACAGCGCGCCGATGGACGTCCTGGTGCGGAACCTGTATCCCACGGGCACGTCCGTGGACAGCCCGGCCGGCGACGACCACATGAGCGAGTACCAGTACCGCGACAAGGATTCGACAGCCAACGCCGGAGTGCGCCAACCCGACATCGTGCAGATTACGCCCAATTTCTATCGCCGCCTGAACACCGATGCCCCGTCGGGGAACGTGTTCCGGGTCGACATCCTGGGCTGGAACCTGGACGACGGGTGCTCGGTCCGCATTGGCGGCGAGGAGTGCCCCTACACGTCCGTGTCGACCCTGGTGAGCGGTCTCCCGCAGGGCGACTGGCGCAAGATCATCGATGTGGAGGTGCCGCTGTCGGAATTCGGCGCGGGCGGCTCGTATGATGTCGAGGTGACCAATCCGAGCGGACTGTACGACCTGTTGCCCACGGGTTTCACGTATTTTGCCGACAGCACCCCCAAGGTGGAGAGCGATTCCGGGCTGCCGTTCCTGACCACGTCGGAGTTCGACTGGTCTCCGTCGAATTTCATGGATTACAACTCGGGCGCCCTGCTCAATTCGGCCGCGCTGACGGCGCGCACGCTGTATGGCGACGGGTTCGACGCGGGGCTGCGCATCACGTTTGACGATCTGTTGGGGAACACCTACGTCATCGACGACCCGCTCAACAATCCGGGCGATGCGGGGGCCGACGGCGTGGCCATGCCTCACGAGAATGTCGACCAGCATGTGCGGCACACGCAGCGTTTCATCGAGTTTGCGCTGCCCGCGCGGCCCGACGACATCACCGTGGCGAATGCGTTTATCGACCGGACCGCCGGTCTTCCCTATGTGCCCGCGTTCAACACGGCGGGGCTGCACGTCGTGATCGAGAACGTCCGCGATGCGGATCTGGGCGACAGCTACGGCGCGGGCCCGTTGAACGTCCTGAAGCGGACCTCGTCGCCGTTCTTCTGGATCGAGAATCCCGATGCGTACTTTGAACTGAAGGCGGCGGCGGCCAATTGCGCTGACGGCACGGTGATTCTCTCGGTGATGCCATCGACCTCGGCGGGGCCGGGCGCCTATGTCTATTCGTGGACGCTCGACGATGTCGCCGTATATGTGGACAATCAGGCGATCCCCGCGTCGGACATTCTGCAGATTGTGCCGGCTCCGGCCCTCTTCGGCGTCACGTTCATCCAGTGCAGCCTGGGCAGCCTGCCCAACGGGTTCCACGGACAGAAGGATGTGACGGTGGTGTTGCGCGCCGGAAGTGCGTTCAACCCGGTGGGACGCGACCTGTATTTCACGATGAAGGACGGGCTCTACGTGCCGCCGTCCGCCGCGAACTGGCGCACATACGGCCGGGTGGTAGCCCCGCGCACCGTGCCGGCAGCCCCTCTGCCCAACGAGGCCTTCCAGGTGCGCGTGCTCGGCAGCGGGCTGGCCGGGCCGTATCCGCGCGACCCCAGCAGCGATTGGCCGTGGACCGACGTCGAACTGCGCTGGGGCGCCTCCGTGCTCAGCCTGGCATCGGTTCCCGAGGCGAACTACACGGTGTTCTCGTTCTTTGAAGCGCTGTTCACGGTGTTTGACGTGACGGCCTACGGGGTGCCGGTCAGCTCGCCGGGCAACGTGAATCCGGTTGATGTGGCCCTGGTCACATACGACGGGTGCA
>JAAYAQ010000513.1 GCA_012719295.1 Candidatus Hydrogenedentota bacterium
ACAGCGGCGGTTCTGGAGCAGGATGCGGCCGCCCGCCCATTTGGGTCCATTCCGGGCGCCAGATGTAGTAGAATCCCCGCAGTTCCAGAGCCGAAATGTCAGCAAGGGCGCATCATGCGCGGAAGGAGTCCTCAGATGACCAGTCGAGTGCCGGAGAAATTCGATAACGTGACGGCGGTCTGCAAAGCTAACGTGTACTTTGACGGAAAGGTCATCAGTCACACGCTGTTGTTCCCCGACGGCACACGGAAAACGCTGGGCGTAATCCTCCCGGGCTCATACACCTTCAACACGGGCACGCCGGAACGGATGGAAGTCGTTGCGGGCGCGTGCCGGGTGAAACTCGCCGGATCGGACCAGTGGACGCCGTATGAAGCGGGAACGCATTTCGACGTGCCGGGTCAATCGGCGTTCGACATCGCCGTCAGCGACGGCGCCATGGAGTACGTGTGTTCGTACCTGTAACGGGAAGGACGTACAAACGATGAGCAATCGGTACTGCGCTTTTGCGACACTTGCCGTTGTACTGATGGGCGCCGCGGCCGGCTGGTGCGCGGAGGACGGCGCGGAACTCCATATCCGGAGCTTGCTCCCGGTGAATCCGATCAGCCGCGCCGAGCGGGTGTCGGGCGTGGCCGCGCTGCTCGAGAACACCGGGCTGTCGGACGCGCCCGTTGAGGCACGGCTGGTCTTGCCCGAAGGGCTGCGCCTGGCGGACGGGGAAGCGGAAACCGCCCTGACCGTTCCCAGCGCGGCGGATGTCGAGGTCGTGTGGCAGGTCGAAGCGCCGTGCGCCGGTTCATACGAGATCGTGCTCGAACTGCACCGGGAAGGCCGGGACCCGCTTGCCGCGTCGCTGCGCATGGATTTTCTGCCGCCCCTGGCGCAGCGCACGCTCCCGTACATCCCGGAACCCGAGCCGGCGCATTCGGAACTGCTGGTCGGCGCGCATCATTGCCCGTTGTGGGAGGCCGACAAGCCGGAGATGTGGGCGCAGTTGCTGCTCCATCCCGAACGCACGCCGGCGCTGGGCTTTTACGCGGGAGAACACCCCGAAGTGGCCGATTGGGAGACCAAGTGGGCGGTCGAACACGGCATCGACTTCTTCATCTACTGCTGGTACCGGACAAGCCAGGGCGGGCCGGTGGAAACGCGGTTCAGCGCCGCCATTCACGACGCCCTGTTCACATCGCGGTACGCGGACAAAATGCGGTTCACGATCATGTGGGAAAACCAGGCGCGCGGCAAGGCGGGCGTGGCCGGCGAAGCGGACCTGATGAACAACCTCCTCCCCTTCTGGCTCGAGAACTACTTCACGCACCCGAGCTACCTCAAGGTCGACAACAAACCGGTGCTCTTCATTTACCGTCCCGAATTCCTGATCGACGACCTCGGCAGCGTGGAGAATGTTGTACGAGCCTTCGATTTGATGCGGCAGGCATGCCGCGACGCGGGGTTCGACGGGCTGTACCTCCTCGGAGAATACCGCGGGCTGGACCCGGAGCATCTGGAACAAATGAAGAGCCTGGGACTGGACTACACGTTCGCGTATTGCTGGTACGTGCCCGACAACCCCACGCCCGAAGTGGCCATCCAGACCCAGATGGACTACCTCCGCAAGACACAGGAAATGGGCATTCTGCCGCAGGTGGTCACGGTATCGCAGGCCTGGAGCGGCTGGCGCGACGAGGGCACGATCTGGAAGATCCCGCCCCGCCAATACGAGGACCTGTTGCGCCAGGCAAAAGACTTCGTCGCAACGCTGCCCCCGAGCGAGCTCGGCAGCCGGATGCTGCTGCTCGACAACTGGAACGAGTGGGGCGAGGGCCATTACATCGCGCCGTATCGCGAGTACGGGTTCGGCTACGTGGACGCGGTGCGGAACGTCTTGTGCGACGCCCCCGAGCCGCACACCGATCTCATCCCCGAGGACATCGGCCTGGGACCATACGACACGGCGTACAAGGAATACCAGAAGCGGGAACGCGAACGGCAGAGACAGGTATCGAAACAGGCATTCAAGAGCGGCGCGCCCGAGGAGGGCCTGCTCGCCTGGTGGGCATTTGACGAAGCCGTGGACGACCCCGTCGCGCTCGACTACTCGGGCCACCGGCTGGGCGGCACGCTGGACGGCGCCTCGCGCGCTCCGGGCATCGACGGAAATGCCCTCGTCTGCGACGGGGGCGCGGTGACGGTGCCGGCCCGTCCCCTGCTCTCCCTGGAAACGGCGATGTCGGTGGAGTGCTGGGTCTGCACCGGCCTCGCGGGGCAGCAGAACACGTGGTTTCTCAACCGCGTCTTCTCGGGAGGAACCTGGACGGGCTATCGCATGGGGGTGCTGGACGGCAAGCCGTGTTTCGAGATTCCCCTGTCGCCCTGGAGCCATCATCTCAAGGCGGACGTGGACCTTCCAACGGGGCGCTGGGTCCACCTGGCGGGGACGTTTGACGGTCAAACGCTGCGCATTTACGTCGACGGCGAACCGCGGGGCGCCATGGAACGCCCCGGACCGATCACGCCGAACAGCTTTCCCCTGGTGCTGGGAAATTTCGCCGCAGGGCATGACTCGCATTTCACGGGCCTGCTCGACGAGGTGAAACTGTATGCGCGCGCCCTGACGGCCGGAGAAGTGCGCGAGCGCTATCAGCGGCTGGCTGCCAATGCGGCCCCGTGAGGGAATGGATTCAGGTCCCGCGATGTAGATACGGTGTTGACCGGCCGTAAGCCGTGCGCGATGCGTGCGGCCCGTCGGGCCGTGCGCACAGCAACCGCCCGGATGCGGTGCTTACGGTCCTGACGGTATGCTATAGTCGAACGAACGGCGGAGGTCATGGTGAGGCCCCGGGGGTTCGGGGCGCCCCCAGGGCGCAAAAACCGGGATGGGCATATGGCTTCGAACTTGACTGCATTGGTGAAACGGTCGCTGGTGAAGAAGCAGATCGTCGCGGTGACGGGCATCGTCCTGGTGACGTTCATATTCGGGCATCTGGCGGGCAATTTCCTGATTTTCGCGGGGCCGGAGGCCCTGAACAGGTACGCCGAGAAGATCCAGGGAATGGGCGGCTTCCTGTGGGTGGTCCGCCTGGGGCTTCTGGCCGCCTTCCTGACGCACATCACCTTCACCATCTGGGTCACGCTCGAGAACCGCGCCGCGCGGGGCGAGCGTTACGAGGTGCGCAACACCCTGGGCAACACCACCTGGGCGAAACGGACCATGATCCTCTCCGGGGCGATGGTGTTTTGCTACGTGTTCATCCATCTCAACGATTTCACGTTTCCCGAGAAAGTGGGACCGTCGACGGTGATTCCGGGGGTCAACGACAACGAAAGCCTGGGCCTGTTCGGGCTGGTCTGGAACTCGTTCCTGCATCCGCTTCGTGCGGGCTTCTACATCCTGGCGGTGTCGCTGCTGGGAATGCATCTGAGCCATGGCATCGAGAGCGTGTTTCAGTCGCTGGGCACCCCCCTGGGACAGCAGCGCCCCAAGCTCCTGAAGATCAGCCGGATTATCGGGTTTCTCGTGGCCCTGGGCTTCAGTTCAATTCCGATCTACGTGATTGTCCGCCACTACACCATCGGCGCCGGAGTGTGACCATGCGTTTGGATTCCAAAGTCCCCGCGGGACCCATCGAGCAGAAATGGACGCAACACAAGTTCGAGATGAAACTGGTGAATCCCGCGAACCGCCGGAAATACACGGTGCTCGTTGTGGGCACGGGCCTGGCGGGAGCGTCCGCCGCAGCCACCCTGGGCGAACTCGGGTACAACGTCAAGGCCTTCTGCATCCAGGACACGCCGCGGCGCGCTCACAGCATTGCGGCCCAGGGCGGCATCAACGCGGCGAAAAACTACCAGAACGACGGCGACAGCATCTACCGGCTCTTCTACGACACGGTCAAGGGCGGCGACTACCGTTCCCGGGAAGCCAGCGTGTACCGTCTCGCCGAACTGAGCGTGGACATCATTGACCAGTGCGTAGCCCAGGGCGTGCCGTTCGCCCGCGAATACGGCGGCCTGCTCGACAACCGCTCGTTTGGAGGGGCCCAGGTATCGCGGACGTTCTACGCGCGCGGCCAGACGGGACAGCAGCTCCTCCTCGGCGCGTACAGCGCGCTCATGAAAGAGGTCCAGAACGGGTCTGTGACCATGTACCCCCGCCGGGAAATGCTCGAGCTGGTCGTCGTGGACGGCCGGGCCCGCGGCATCGTGGTACGCAACCTCCTCACGGGGGCGTTCGAGTCGCACGTGGCGGACGCGGTGCTGCTCGCGACGGGCGGCTACGGAAACGTGTATTACCTCTCGACCAACGCCAAGGCGTCCAACGCGACGGCCATCTGGCGCGCCCACCGGAAAGGCGCCTTCTTCGCCAATCCGTGCTTCACGCAGATTCACCCGACCTGCATCCCGGTGCACGGCGACTACCAGTCGAAACTGACGCTCATGAGCGAAAGCCTCCGCAACGACGGGCGCATCTGGGTGCCAAAGGATCCCGACGACCCGCGGCATCCCAACGACATCCCCGAGGAAGACCGCAGCTACTATCTCGAAGAAACCTATCCCGCATTCGGCAACCTCGTGCCGCGCGACGTGGCCTCGCGCAAAGCCAAGGATCAGTGCGACAAGGGCCGCGGCGTGGGCTCGACGCGCATGGCCGTCTATCTCGACTTCCGCGACGCCATCGAGCGGCTGGGACGCGAGACCATCGAGGCGCGCTACGGCAACCTGTTCCAGATGTACCAGCGCATCGTGGACGAGGACCCCTACACGCAGCCCATGATGATCTACCCGGCGGTGCACTACACCATGGGCGGCCTGTGGGTGGATTACAACCTCATGAGCAACCTGCCGGGCCTGTTCGTGGCCGGCGAAGCCAATTTCTCCGATCACGGCGCGAACCGGCTCGGCGCAAGCGCCCTGATGCAGGGACTCGCGGACGGCTATTTCATCATTCCCTACACCATGGCGGACTATCTGGCGCGGGTGCAGCCGGACCGGCTTGACGGCAACCACCCGGAATTCCGCGCCGCGGAGAAGGCCGTGGCGGAACGCGCCCACCGCCTGTTATCGATCAGGGGCAAGCGCACGGTGGACGAAATACACCGCGAACTCGGCCTGCTCGCCTGGGACAAGATCGGCATGTCGCGCAATCGCAGGGGGCTGGAAGAGGCCCTGTCGGAGATCCCGGCCATTCGCGAGGAGTTCTGGAAAAACGTCGTCGTTACGGGGAAAAACGAGGACCTCAACCAGAGCCTGGAAAAAGCGGGGCGCGTCGCCGATTTCCTCGAGCTGGCGGAGCTGATGGCGTTCGACGCCCTCCACCGCGAGGAATCGTGCGGCGGGCATTTCCGCGAGGAGTACCAGACGCCCGAAGGCGAGGCGCAACGAGACGACGAGCGGTTCGCCTACGCGGCGGCATGGGAACACCAGGGCGACGGCCAGGCGGCGGTTTTGCACAGGGAAGAGCTGACCTTCGAGGTCGTGACACCTACACAGCGAAGCTACAAGTGACGCGAGCGGGTTACGGGAGTTGCATGGATGGGCAAGACCATGAATCTGACGCTGAAAGTCTGGCGGCAGAAGAACGCGCAATCGGAAGGGCGCCTCGAGACGTACGCGCTGCAGGGTGTTGATGCGGATGCGTCGTTTCTCGAGATGCTCGACATCCTGAATACCCAGCTCGAAAAGCGGGGCGAGGAACCCGTGGCCTTCGAGCACGACTGCCGCGAGGGCATCTGCGGGTGTTGCGGCGCGGTGGTCAACGGCCAGGCTCACGGCCCCCTGCGCGAGACCACCCTCTGCCAGTTGCACATGCGGCATTTCAACGACGGCGATACGATCGTGATCGAGCCCTGGCGGTCGCGCGCATTCCCCCTGATTAAGGATCTGGTGGTCGATCGGTCCGCGTTCGACCGCGTCATCCGCGCGGGCGGCTATATCACCGTGCGGACGGGCTCGGCCCCCGACGCGCATGCCATCCCCGTCGACAAAGAAGAAGCCGACGTCGCGATGGACGCCGCCCAGTGCATCGGGTGCGGCGCCTGCGTCGCCGCCTGCCCCAACGGCTCCGCAATGCTGTTCGTGGCGGCGAAAGTGAGCCATCTCGCGCACCTGCCCCAGGGCCGGGTCGAGGCAAACCGCCGCGTCCTCAACATGGTCGCCCAGATGGACCGCGAAGGGTTCGGCAACTGCTCAAACCACTACGAGTGCGAGGCGGCCTGTCCCAAGGCGATCAGCGTCGAGCACATCGCGAAGATGAACCGCGAACACCTGCGCGCCGCGCTCAAACCCGCGGGGAGCTGACCGGGCCCGCCGGACCGGTCGCGTCTTCCAGCAGGGAGAGCACGGGATAGGCGGCGTTGTAGTGTTTGTGCAGGAACAGGGCATTGCGTTCCCGGTAGAGTTTCTTCCCCACGCGGTCCGCGACCTTCATCAGCATCTGTTCGTAGCGGCACAGCACCGGCGAGACGGCGTTGACGGTGCCGGTGGTCTGCCAGTTGAGGCAGCCGCAGGTGTTGTTGCAGCGGCCTTTGACGGCGCAGTCCGCGCAAAACTCCTTTTCCTGGCTGGACGCCGCACGAATGCGCTGGCGCGCGGACTCGTCTATGCCGTCGAACACGTTCCCGATGCACCAGCCGCCCTCGCGGCCCGCGCGCACGAACTGAACGCAGGGATAGAGATCCCCCTCGTGGTCCACCGAAAGCTGCCGCTGCGCCAGTTCACAGCGGTCCTGATGATAGCAGTCGCGGTTGATGTGCGACGACAGCTTGACCTCGAGCGGGCTCAGGTAGAATTTGCGGTTCGCGCGGGTCCATTGGATGTAGAGGTCGCCGAGCTTCTCGCATTGGCGGGCCAGCACGGCAAAACTGGCCTCGTCCCACGGCGCCGCATAATTGAGCGAGACGATCAGATACCGGGCGCCGAGTTCCGCCAGAAACGCGACGGATTCGGCCAGATAGCGGGCGGTGTCCGGATTCACCACGGTATAGACGCTCG
>JAAYAQ010000514.1 GCA_012719295.1 Candidatus Hydrogenedentota bacterium
CGTCCAGCGTGATGTTCTTCGTCAACGTTCCCGCCGGCACACCGTCAACGGTCGTGATGCCGATCGTCAGCGCGAGCGCATCCCGGCCGCCCGGCCCCACGCTGCGCACGCTGACATTCACCAGAGCCGTTTGTCTGTCAAGATCGCTGCGCACCCAGACATCGTCCACCCGCGTGGAGGGCGTCGCTTCCAGTTCAATGTCGCGATAGAAACCGCCAAAGCGGTGGAACGACGCCATGCACCCTTTCCGGCTGGGCGTATCGTTTCGCACGGTCGCCACGATCTCCGCCGTTTGGCCCGCGTTCACCAAATCGGTAATGTCGTATTTGTAGGCGCCGCAGTATGTGTTCAGGTGAGCGACGCGTTGCTGGTTCACCCAGAACCACGCCTCCGTTCGCACGCCTCCAACCTTCAGCCAGACGCGTTTCCCGGCCCAGTCCGCCGGAATCTCGACCGAACGGCGGTACCGCGCTGTCCCCATGTACACGTGATTCAGCGGGCGCGGAATGCAGTCGAACGGCAGATCCCACGTCGTGCTCATGCCGGGCTCGCCCACACCCTGCGCCTCCCAGCATCCGGGCACCAGGATCTTTCGAACGTCATCCCAATCCGGCTCATTCCAGCCCGGGCCTTTCCCCATGCGGTGCCGGCCCATCAACCGCGGGTCCGTCACAAAGTCCCACTCGCCGCGAAGCGACAGGATGTCCTGAAGCGGCGACGGCGTCACCGAATTCACCACCGCGGGAGACGCCGGGCACGGCCCCCAATGGTCAACAAGCTCCCCCTCGGCCAGCCAGGCCCCGAACAGAAAAGCCCCGGCAACGCACAGACATTTCACAGAACGCATCTTCAGATTTCTCCCCTGATAGCTGAACCACCGTGGACATACCCAGAGTATACAGGCTCGTGTTGCCGATAGCACCCCGCACGCGCCCCGGCGCCGCACAGCGTGTCATTCGTGATGTGGGAACGGCTATTCCACCTGAAACGGCGCCCCTTTCGGTTCGAGAAACGTGTCCCGCCCGATTCGGGCCGTGTAGTATTCGTAGCAATCGTCAAACCGGCCTTGCGCCTTGAGCAGACGCAGGTACCGCACAAGTTCGTTCGGTTTTACGAGGAAAAAGCGGCCATCCTTTCCGCCATCCGCGAACCATTTCAGCGTATCGAGCTGCCGCGCCCAATGGTACGCGGGGCTCAGCCGCGCTGTATGTACCGCCGCAAATCCCTGATATCCCGGGCAGTAGGTCAGGCCCAGATCGTGCTTGACGGCGAAGAATCCCGCGGACGGTTTCCACGGTTTGGTCTCCACTTCCGGTCTGGCGGCATGAAATCCCTGCGCGCCCACGTGCACGAAGTCCCCGTCGAACGCGTTCTGCCGCTCCCCGATGTAATACCGGTAACCCAGTGTCTTCACCGTCTGAATCTTCGCCTGCCGGATCTGCTCGCGCGTCTGGAGGTACTGCTGGTATGCCGGCCAGTCAACAAAGTCGCGCCAGTCAACCACCGCGCCCGTGCGTTTCACCGTCCACGTCGTGGGATGGGCATACCCCCCGCCGTCCCATTCCGAGCCAAACGTGAAATACTCCAATTGTCCGCCCAGATACCCCGCCGGCAGGTATTCGCGGCCCAGACGCCGGATCCATTCCGACTGCGCGGTCGCCATCTCGGTCTGGAAATCGTCGAGCGTAAACGCGTGGCAGATGCTGTCATTCGGAAAGAACGCGCTGACGCCCCAGTAGTGCATCATCGGCTCGATATGTCCCGCCAGATACGTCGTGAACAACTTGTGATACCACTCAGGACAATACTCGATGTGCGGCAAGTAGTACCCGAGACCTATCTTCAAGCGCATCGCGCGAATGCTCTCGAACAGCACCGGCAGGCTCTCACTGTATCCGAGCTCGTTGGTGCCGAACGTGTAACATACGGCAATCCTGTTTTGCTCCGCGTTGTGATGGAGCTCGTCATCCGACAACTCGCTTCCCCACGGCGTGCGTTCCGGACTCGAAAAACTCAGGCGCATGGCGCGCTTGATGCCGGGGATGCGCGCCGACGCAGGTACATCGAGCCGGCCCGCCCCCAGTAAGACGCAGTACGGCCACTGGAAATGGTCCCACTCGTCCGCGGCAGACACCATATGCCGGTTTCCCAACGACTTCGCCAGCGCCACCGCTTTGGGCATGTACGCGATCCAGTAGGGATCATAGACCGCAAAACAGCGGTTGCGAATAAGCCAGCCGAGGTAGCCCGGATCGAATGAATGCGCCTGGTGAATGCCGTAGGCGATGCCCTTTGCTTCTCGCGCCCATCGCTCAAAGACACGGGAGGTGAGGTCCCAGGCCCGGTCGGACCCCGCCGTTTGGTCTACAACGGTCATGCTGACGCCCGCCGGCGCTTCGGCGGGCGCGGTGTGCAACAGGTCTATCTGCCTCAATCCAAATCGCTCGACGGCCTCGGTCAGGGGGATGCGATCAGTGAATGCGAGTTTACGCGAAAAGTAGATGTCCGGCCAGAGATAAAAGTTGAGGCGGCCGAAGAATCCCGGCGACTTTCCGTCCGGATCATTCCAGATTTCGCGCATCGTGGACGGGTAAGTGGCGCTTCCGTACCAAATCGGGTATTCCTTGGTGCTGCCCTTCGCCCAGTCGGCGATCTCGCCCATCACGCCGTAGGCCGTCCTGGCATAGGGGATCGAGTCCCGGTTCTGGGACAACGGCTGGTCATAGGGGTGTTCGTGTGGAATGTAGACGGCCTCGCGCGTTGCGATCCCCCATCGTTTCATGAGGGTTTCATACAAATCGAGCCCGTTGTCGAAGTCGAGCGTCTCCGACATAGAACGTATCGGTTCCAACATCGCGCTGGCGTGTTTTCCCAAGGTGCACCACAGCACATCAAAATACGAATTGACCATCAACAGCTGTTCCAGGACACGGCAGCCGAAGTACGGCCACTTGTTCCAGCGCACGTCGTCGAATTCGGCCCAGTACGCATCAAACGCGTATCCCGCCGCCTCGGCCATCCAGGCGAACGTCGGGATCACCGCTCCGCCGTGTCCGTACATATGCGACGAGTCCAGGACCAGCATGGCCAGACGGGTGCCCTTCGGGTAATACTCCGAGAAATACCGCCAGGGCGCTCTGCCAACCTCATACAATCCCGCCCCCCGGCCTTCGGTCTTCCCCTCGACCTGCGCTTCCCCGGCACCGGCAGGTCCGGCGCCGAATCCTGTGGCGAGCACGCCGGGGAGCGCCGCACCCGCCGCACACGAATGAAGAAACCGCCTGCGTCCCATGCTATCGCGCATTCCTGGCTCCTTGTTGGAATCGCGGTGGCCAGGCCCGGTCGAATCCCCTCGGGCCAGCCACCGCGCCCCCATAAAAAAGTGTCCGTGGCATCGCTTTCGCCATGCCACGGACCTCATTCTATCTCTGTCTACATTCGATTCACATGTCCGGCCGCTATTGGGCGCCGGCCCGGCGATGCATGCGCTTCTGGATCAACAGAAACGCTCCCAGACCCAGCACGATCAACAGGTCGCCGCTGATGCCGCCGGCAGGCATCCCCGCGGGCGAGACGTCCGCGGCGCGCTTGCGCAGTTGCACCACGCCGCCGTGCCGAACCGTGAACTCGACATACACGCCGTCTTCGGCTTCCACAACGCACACGGAACCCGGTTCAAGCCACCCGGCCACGCTGTCGCCCGCGACCCATTCCGCCCGGCCGTTTTCGGTGAACAGGTACGCCGGCTCCAGACCGCTGGGCTCCACGCCCGC
>JAAYAQ010000095.1 GCA_012719295.1 Candidatus Hydrogenedentota bacterium
GCAGTGTCAAATCACGCACGCTTCCCCGCACTGTCAGCTTCGGTCTGTGGTAGGTCTTTTTCATCCGCTCACCTCCCTTCGTTTCGACGTCGCGATCGCTTCGCTCTGCCTGCGGCGCCGCACGCCTCATGCGCTACTGCCGCCGCTGCATCAGCAGCGGCAATGGCACAAACCGGGTAGCGTCATCGGGACTGCCCAGCACCACCCGGCCCCCATACTCGAGCCAGGCGTGGGCCTCGAACCGGCCCCGCTCGTCATGGGCCACCCCGATGCGCAATTCCGCGCACAATCCGCTTCTCGCCAGCAATTCCCGCGCGGCCAGGGCCCGCACCAGACACGTGGCGCCGGGCAGATACCCGCTCGCGCGGTCAACGGCCCACACCACCTCATGGAGCAGACCCGAACTTGCTACGTCCTTCTCATCCACGCCGCACACCGGCTGCAACCGCTCCCGCCACCGTAGAAATGGAACACACCACAGCGTGATGCGCCATTTCGCCAGGGTCCCCCACGAACGGAGAAACAGTTGCCGCCGCGCGGGTGCAAGAGCGAAGAACTTACGGATTCGCCGCATCGTCCGTCCTGATGAGCCCGTGGCTGGCCAGATCCGCGAGCAGATCCCGGAGGTCCCGCTCACATTCAGCCGGATCCACGTCGTATTCCGCCACAATGGCATCCCGCAGGGCGTTCACCGGACGCGGCTCTTGAAGCAGTTCCCAGATGCGCGCCCCCACGCCGTCCAGCTCGTAGTACACCCCGTCCGCCAGATTGAGGATGACCTGCCCCCCCTCCATCTCGCAGGAGACCTGCTCGTCCGCCACAGCGACGATACACTCTCCCGAAAACGCTTCGCTGCTCAAAAGTTAATTCCCTCGCTCATGGTGCAGGCACGAAAACCCGCATGCGGGAAAATCCCCACCACACATCCACCCGGACATCCAGGCCACTTCTGCAAAGCAATTATCGGGCCAAATGAGAGTGGCCGCGCGCCTGCTATGCCTGTCACCTATCTAAGTGCTTGCGATATGTACCTGTTTCGTCTCGACTTTCGTGATGCAGGCGCATCAAACACTTAGCGCAAAACTGGCCCATTGCCCGCCGAAGTGTGTCAACAATGATAAATATTTGCTCAGGCTGCCCCGGAGTGCAGGAGCATCCGCCAAACGGGTGTTGCGGCCCCATACGGGAACACCGCCCCGGGAGGGCGGTCACGCACGATATCCCCGAGGGCCGGCCTTCGATCGTTCAGCGCGCCCTTCTCCCCGGTCGGATAGTCCCCTCACTTGTCGATGACAAACTCGTCCCTGACGACCCCGTCGACATCGTAGGCCCTGTAGGTGAGCGTGTGCGTCTCGGCGTCGATGTCGAGCACCTGGTACGTCGGCACGTTCGCCATTCCGACTTCGGTGTACTCATGCTCGCCCAGCTCGTACATCTTCATGCCAGAGAACGAAACGATGTAGATGGTTCCCTCGGCCGGACTGCTGACCCGCTTCCCGTCGAACATGGGATAGCTGCGCAGATAGGCGTGGTCGTGGCCTTGCAGCGCAAGATCGACATGATACGTGTCGAACAACGCGCCCCAGAGCTCGCGGATCTCCGGGTTGTCGCGGTACGGTCCGGCGGAATACACCGGCTGGTGGAACATAACGAACTTCCACGTGGCGTCGCTGCCCGCCAATTGCTCCTCCAGCCACTGCGCCTGGTCGGAGGCCGGCAGGTTGCCATCCAGAACGACAAACAGGACGTCGCTGTATTCAAACGCGTAGCCGCATTCCGGCGGAATGGTCGTCGGCCCATTCTCGGGCAGGGTGAACATCTCGAGATACAGCCACGGGCCCTGGTTGTGCTGGTACTCATGATTTCCCAGACACGGCACGAGCGGCCGGCTGGCGAAGATCCCGCCGGAATAATGGAAGAAACTGTCCCAGTAGCTTCGTTCGTTGCCGCGATTCACGAGATCCCCTGCCAGAAGGTGGAAGCCCGCCTCGGGATGTTTTGCCCGGGCGGTTTCCATCAGCTTTCCCCAACCGTCAAAGCCCATCTGGACGTCTCCCTGGTAGATGAACGAAAACGAGACCGGCTCCGCGGGCGCGGTAGTGAATTCCGCGGAGGCGCTCCAGCCCCGGGTGCTCGCATCGCTCACGGCGTAGCTGTAGGTGGTGCCGGGCTGCAGCCCCGTGAGCACCGCCGTGTGGCGGTGGCATACGGGATCGTTTACCACAACGTTATTCTCAAGCGGCGCGGTCGACGCCGCGACCTCACGCCAGTCAGCGGCCTGCGCCTGGGCCGCGCGCGCCGCCTCGATATAGCGCACCGTGCCGGACGTCACCTCGGTGTTGGTGCGCCACTGGATGGTCTGGGTCGTCCGGGGGTCGTCGCTCCAGGTAAGAAGGATCTGATCGGGTTGCACCGTCGCGGGATACTCCGTGACCTGGAAAACGCCGGTAATCTGCGCCTCGCGCCGCCGTCCCGAATCGCCCCGCAACAGGATCTGGCCTTCCAGCGCTTCCGGCAGCGCCGCAACCCGGTCGCCCGAACCCGCGTATACCTGCTCCCCCAGCTTCATTTCGCCCAGGGTGTGTTGATCCGGATGGATGTCGCTGACCACGACCTTCGCCTGAGGAGACACCGGCGCAATGCTCACAAAATAGTGGTCGCCTCCGCCGCCGATCGAGTTCACCCCCAGCCCCACCACCCCCGCGGGAAAGGGTCTGCTCCAGACTTCAAAGTGCTCATCCTCGACCTGCACCTGGCCTTCGCCCTTCTGAAACTCACGCCCCTCCAGCCAGAACGGGACTTCGCCCTGCGTCACGTCGCGGAACACGGAGACCACCACCGGCACGTTCACGCTGAAGGTGATGTGCTCCGACCCCAAGATCTCCTTCTCTTCCTCCGTCAGGTAGGACAACGCCTGTTCGGGGGTCATCACCACGAGTTCTTCCGGGGCAACGGTGGTCCGCAGACGGTGATGGATGGACGAGACGGTCTCGCGAACCGACGGCGGCGCGGCAACGTGCGCGCACCCGATCGCAATGGCAACCGCAATGATCAGCAAACCCCGGGCGACCTTCATGATGTGATTCCTCCCTTGATACGCGAGAACCCATTGATGCCATAGTTTGCCATGTTCCGGCGCCGGCATAGAAACTGGCCCGCCGCGCCGTCGCAGCGGGCCAGCACAAACCTCCGCCGACAGAAAGATCCCGGCGAAGCGCTGCTAGAACCGGCCGAAAATCCCATGTACCGGCGTCATCGGGAACTGGTCTGCCGGATACCGCACGAATTCGACGTGCCCGTCCATGTACAGCACATTGCTGCCGCCCGGAATGTGGTTGAACCGCGACGTGTAATCGGCGTTGCCCGCACGGTACACAAACCGGTCCCACATCACCGCCACCTGGCTCTGCGCCATTGCGCTCCCGGCCGGGTTGTTGATATCCGTGATCAGGAACCGCTCGGCGCCTTCACGCAGTTTCCTGATGACGGTGCCGCCGGCCGTCCCCTGCGCCACGACCGGCGCAGGCGGGGTGTAACCGCTGGACGCAATCGTGTTATTGATGTTGGTCTGTATGGTTGCCCAGCTGAGACCCGAGTCGGTCGGATCGTAGTCGGTTGAGAGCGCTGCGTCCACCGCGTCCCGTTTCGGATCCGCCGTGTGCGTCGCATAGTCCGTGCCCGTCGTATACTCGACGCCCCCC
>JAAYAQ010000515.1 GCA_012719295.1 Candidatus Hydrogenedentota bacterium
GCAATCCGGACCCCCTCGCCGGCCGCGCCCCCGGCGGACGGCCAGCCTAGTGCCCCGCACAGAACCGGCACGTCGGCACGTTGCACCAGCAGGCCGTCTCGGCTGCTCTGCGCGACGATTGCCGGGCCATCGCTGTGAAAGCAGACCAGGGCGGCAATGCGGCACACGCCGGTCTCAACAAGCAATTCCGTGATCCGGGCCTGCAGTTGGCTTTCGCTGCTGGCGTCCATGATCGCTTCGTCGCAGGCGTTGATCGCCAGCAGGATGCGGTTCAAGCGCCGGTTCTCTTCCTGCGCGCGGCGCTGTTCCGTCTTGTCCTGAAAGGTACTGAGCACGACGGTGCGGCCATTCGCGTCGCAGACGCTGCCGCTCATTTCGGTCCAAACGGGCTCGCCGTCGTCCCGCAGCAGCCGGGTTTCGACGGCGTTGACAGGCGTGCCCGCGACGATGCGTTCAAAGCGCCGGCCATACGCTGCGCGCGCGTCCGGGGGATACAGGGCCGTGTGATGCCGGCCCAGAATGCGGGCGGCCGGCGTGTTCAGAAGGCGAAGGGCCGCGGCGTTGCAGTCCACCACGTTCCCCGAGCCGGCGTCAATCAGAAGGACGGCGTCGGAGCTGTGCTCCATCAACGCTCTGAACTGCACGTCCATTGGCGTGGCCCTTCAACAATACCCCCGGCGCGAGCCAGGGTGCCGGTGTCCTTTGGCTAATGATCGCACATCCGAAGGCCTGCCGCCAATGTGCCGGCCCGCAACCGCGGCGGCCGAACCGCGCGTGTGGGCGGTTCCCCGGCCCGTCAGGCGGCCTCGTCCGGCGGGGAATCGGGAAAGAACATGGCCATGGCGAACTCGGTCTGGAATTCGGGGTCGCCCGAGAGGTCGAAATGACGGGTCGCGCAGGATATGGCCTCCGCCCTCGCCCGGGCGCCCAGCGACAGGGCGGCGGCGCGGGCGCCTTCGAGGGACGTGTTGCCCACAAAGCTGAACTGGTCCTCGCGCAACGCCTCCGGCAACAGCCCGATGCGCTGCGCGTTGACCAGCCGGATGTAGTTTCCGAATCCCCCGGCCACGTGCACGCGGTCCAACTGGGCCGGTTCGAGACTCGCACGTTTCAGGAGAATGGAAATCCCCGCGCGAATGGCGCCGGTGGCCAGTTGCAGTTCGCGCACGTCCCGCTGGGTGAGGAGAAGCGGCCTGCCCGAACGTGTTTCATCCGCGCGGGCAAGCACGAATGCGGTCCCTTCAGCATGCTCCACGACCCGATCGCGCAGGGCGGGAGCGAGACTGCCGGGCAGCGCGTCGCGCGCGACGAACAGGCCCTGGCTCTGGAGCATGCCTTTACGCAACAGCTCCGCCGCCAGGTCGATGAGTCCGGACCCGCACAGCCCGATGGGAGGAACGCCGCCGATCGTCGTGGCCTGAACATCGTCGCCCAGGTCCACGGCCTCGATCGCCCCGGCGGCCGCCCGCATCCCGCAGGAGATCCGGGCCCCTTCGAACGCGGGCCCTGCCGCGCACGACGTGGCCGACAGACGGCCGTTGTGGATGAGCGCGAGTTCGCCGTTCGTGCCGATGTCGATGAGCAGTGCCGGCCGCTCGGCTTCTTCAAGGCCTGTGGCGGCAATGCCCGCGACGGTGTCCCCGCCCACAAAACCGCCGATGACCGGCAATACATACACCCGCCCCCGGGGGTTCATGGCGACGCCGGTCCGCACGGGCTCGAGGGTCAGCCCGCGGCGCGCCACGGGCACAAACGGCACCAGGCCCAGCGCGTTCGGATTCAAACCCGCAAACAGATGTTCCATGGTGGTATTGCCCGAGACCGCAACCTCATAGATGCTCTTCACCGTGACGCCCGCCCGCCCGGACATCTCGGCGAGCATGTCGTTGAGCGCCGATACCACCGTGTTGTGCACTTCGCGCAGCGCTTCGGGACCGCGCGAGGCGTGGGTAATGCGCGAAAGCACGTCGTCCCCGAAAACGGTCTGCGGGTTCATGCGCGAGGCGAAGCCCCGAATCGCGCCGGTCCGCAGGTCGAGAAGCTCCCCCACGAGCGTGGTCGTGCCGACATCGAACGCCGCGGCCAGACACGGCGGTTCTGCCGCGCCGCCGACAAAATCGATCACACGCCCCGAGGCCACGATGGCCGTGCCCTGAAAATCGTGGCCGCGCAACAGCCCCGGCAGTTCGTACAGCAGCGCCGGCTCGATGGACTCCGCACGCGCGGATTCGAGAAGGCGTTCCGCGTCCGGACGGTCATCCGCCAGCGTCGGAACGGGCATCTTTACGAATAGGGGCCGGACGGGCGGATCGGCCGCCGCGGAACCCGAAGCGGAGCGCCCCGCGAGAATCTGGTTCTTGCCCAGCGGCATGCTGGACTCCGGAATCTCGACGGCGGTGTCCTCGTGAAGACGGGTTTGGCAGGCCAGCCGGGTTCCCGCGCCCAGTTCGTCCCCGGAAAGCAGGGTCACCTCGGCCGGGGTGGGCTGGCGGTTCGCTCCCGGGATGTTCACCCGGCATTTGCCGCAGGTGCCCTGCCCCCCGCACGGATATTCCAGGGGGATCCCGGCGAGCGAGGCCGCCTCGCGCACGGTAATGCCCACAGGCACCCGCACGGTCCGGCCATACGGCTGAAAAACGACTCTGATCTTATCCTGGTGCATGAACAGTCCTTGTGTTCGCCCCGTACCCCGGCTCAGCCGGTTCGCGCGCGGTAGTAGGTTCCCTTTTCGAGCCGGTGCGCTTCGATCTCCCCCGAATCCAGAAGCGCCTCAATGCATTCCCGGGCATTCTGTTCTGTAATGGAGAGGTTGATCGCGGTTTCGCTGACGGACGCAGGATGCCGGCGAAGCATGTTCAGGACTTCTCCGGGCGTTGCCGAACGGTTCGCGGCGTCTTCCGCGGGCGCGACATCGGCCACCACCTCGGCATGTTCCCCAAGCACGGCGGCGATGCGGTTCAACGCCTCGGCGGTCAGAGGCCGCGCCGTCGAGAACGTGGGCGGCCGCACGGCGGTGTTCAGTTGAATGCGGTCGGGGCGGATCGTGTCCGCAAGCGCCTTGATGCGCGTCACCTGCTCGTCGGTCACACCGGCCAGCAACAACACCTCGAGCCAGATCTGCCCGGGATACTCGCGCCGGAACGCGGCCAGTCCCTCAACCATCTGCTCAAACGCAATGCCGTCACACGGGCGGTTCACCTCCTGGAACATGGTCTCGTCGCCCGCGTCAAGCGAGGGAATCACCAGGTCGGCCAGCAGGAGCTCAGCGCGGACCTCGGGCCGCCAGAACAGCGAGCCGTTCGTGATGACCGCGACCGGCACATTGGTCAGCGCTTTTACGGCGGCGATAAACTCGCCAAGCCGGCTGTACAGGGTGGGTTCGCCCGAGCCCACCACCGTGATGTAGTCGATGTGGCGGTCCTCATCGAGTTTCCGCCGCAGTTCGGCCAACACCTCCTCGAGCGGCACGAACTCGCCGCGCTCGGCCGTCTTGTGCGTGGTACGGCCCAGCTGGCAATAGACGCAGTCGTACGTGCACGTCTTGGGCGGCAGCACATCCACGCCCAGGCTGCGCCCGATGCGGCGCGACACGACGGGACCAAAAATGTACCGGTAGGTATCGTTGCTCATCGTTCGGGTTTCCGCGGTTGACCGTCCGCATCCGTCATGTGCGGCCGGGAACCGTATGGTATCACGAAGACATGAACCAGAGACAGCGAGCCATAGGCCCTTCGGTGAACCCGTGGATGATGAAAATGAGACGCAGGGGCCCTCGCCTGCATTGTCAAGAAAGGGCGCCGGGCTGGGACCTTCTTTCGCAAGCGATTGGCCACAGAGGCCTCCGAGACCTCAGAGTTTGAAAGCCCCGGAACAGAACGGGGACATGTTCCAGGCGCCGCCCCGGCGCGACAACGTGTCCCCGTTCGAACCCGGGTCCACATCGGGGCGCGCGTATAGTATGCTTGGCGCATCGGGCGGCCCCGGACTGACCTGAGGAAAGGATGGAAGATGAACGCGGCAACGCCTCCCAGGGGGATCATCACCGTATTGAACACGCCGTTCACCCCGGACGATGCGATCGATGTTTATGGACTTGCCCGAAATGTCGAGAACGCCGTCGAGGCGGGGGTGGCGGGATTTCTAGCGCCCGCCATGGCAAGTGAAGTGGACAAGCTGACGGGGGACGAACGCGAAATGATGGTACGCACGGTGCTTGAGGCCGCAGCGGGCCGCGTGCCGGTGTTCGCGGGCGCATCGGCGCCGACCCAGGCGGAACGCGTCCGCTGGACCGCCGCGATGCTCCGCCTGGGCTGCGACGGGGTACTGGTGAGCGTGCCGTTTGAGGATGAGGCGCAATACGAACGGGATGTGCGCGAGATTGCGGCATGCGGGCCGCCGATGCTCATGATCCAGGACTGGGACGCGCGCGGGTACGGCGTGCCGGTCGCGGTGGTGTCGCGGCTGTTCGA
>JAAYAQ010000096.1 GCA_012719295.1 Candidatus Hydrogenedentota bacterium
CGCTACTATCGAAAAGGTGGGGGAGAACCACTTCAAGGTGTCGCTGGGCGCCGCCCCCGGCCATCCGGACTGGAACAACCGTCCGCAGTTCACCATCCTCCGCAACGCACAGGGCAATTCCCTGCGGCTCGATGTTGAATTCGACGGCGGCGCGGCCTATTACTTCAACGAATACGCCTTCTCCTATTCCTACGACGGCGAACATTGGCATCCCGTCCACTGGCAGAATGGTCCGAAGGTTGACAAACAGCACGACACCCTGATCTTCCCGCAGTTCGAGCAGGATGTGGTCTACGTAGGCCATCAGGTGCCGATGTCCTATGAAAAGCTGCAGGAACTGGTTTCGGCGTGGGGGAAGAGCCCCCTGGTTACGGTCCAGGTGCTTGGGCAATCCCTCGAAGGCCGCGACCTGTACCGTCTGGAAGTGACCGATCCCGGAAGCGACGTGCCCCGCGAAAAGCGCTGGGTCCATTTCTTCGCGAACCAGCACCCGGGCGAACACAACTCCCAGTGGCGCATGGCCGGCATGATCGACTGGATGCTCAGCGATGCCGCGGCCGATTTCCGCAGACGCAGCATCTGCCATTTCGTGCCCATGATGAGCCCCGACGCGCCGTCCAAGGGCTGGTACCGCGTCAATGCCCAGGGGTACGACATGAACCGCACCTACCTCCACACCGGCGCGGACAAGGCCAGCCAGGCCCACGAAGCCTATATCGTGCAGAAAGACCTGGAGGGGCTTATGGCGTCCGAGGCTCCGCCCGTGACCGCCTGGAGCATCCATACCTGGGGCGGCAAGACCGACCCCCGCATCATCGCAGGACCCGAGATGACGGAAGACGGCCTCGGCCCCTGGACCACATTCCGCGATCTCCTCGATAAGCACGATATCAATGACGTGGTCCGCACGCTCGAAGAGTGGCCCTTGAAGGAGAACAGCGTCAATCAATGGACCGAAGGCACGCACACGCAGTTCGGCATCACTGCCATCCTCTGCGAAGGGGGCGGCGCGCTGTACACCAAAGAGGAAAACGTCGAGTCGGGCGAGGTCATCATGAAAGCCATCGCCGACTATTACGCGGGCACCCGCGAATAGACGCGGGGGCCGGCCTGCGGCGTTTTCTCCCCGGAAACCCGGACGGCGGGGCGCAAAAAAAGGCACGAGGACACATCGTGCCCTCGTGCCTGAGAATCCGCCCGATCTTGACGCGACGAACCGCGGCTTACACCACGCCCTGGTCGAGCATCGCGTCCGCTACCTTGACGAAGCCGGCGATGTTCGCGCCCACCACGTAATTGCCCGGCGCGCCGTACTCTTCCGCGGCCCGGCAGGCCTGGTCGTGCACGGCATGCATGATCTGCTGCAGGCGGGCATCCACCTCTTCGCGGGCCCAGCACGTGTGCTGCGAGTTCTGCGCCATTTCCAGGCCCGACACCGCCACGCCGCCCGCGTTGGCCGCCTTGCCCGGCCCGAACAACACGCCGTTCTCGATGAAAATCCGGGTTCCGTGGAGGTCCGTCGGCATGTTCGCGCCTTCGGTCACCACCGTGCAGCCGTTCTTGACCAGCGTCCGGGCGTCGTTGGCGTCGATCTCGTTCTGGGTCGCGCTCGGGAACGCGCAATCACAGACGATCTCCCACGGCCGCACGCCTTCGCGATATTCCGCCCCCGGAAACGTATCGGCGTACTCCCGGATGCGGCCCCGGCGGATGTTTTTCAGTTCCATCACAAACGCCAGCTTCTCCGCGGTAATGCCGTCGGGATCGTAGATCGTCCCGTTGGAATCGCTCAGCGAGACGGGCTTCGCGTCGAACTGGTTGAGCTTCTCGATGGTGTACTGGGCCACATTGCCCGAACCCGAGACCGTGCACACCTTGCCGCTCAGGTCGTCGCCGCGGGTCGCGAGCATGTTCTGCGCGAAGTAGACCGCGCCATAGCCCGTGGCTTCCGGACGAATCAGCGACCCGCCCCAGTTCAGGCCCTTGCCCGTAAGCACCCCGGTGAACTCGTTCCGGAGCCGCTTGTACTGGCCGAACAGATACCCGATTTCCCGGCCGCCAACGCCGATGTCGCCCGCCGGCACGTCGGTATCCGCGCCGATATGCCGCTGCAGTTCCGTCATGAACGATTGGCAGAACCGCATCACTTCCTGGTCGGACTTCCCCTTGGGATCGAAATCCGAGCCGCCTTTGCCGCCGCCCATCGGGAGGGTCGTCAGCGAGTTTTTGAAGATCTGCTCAAACGCCAGGAATTTGAGGATGCCCAGGTACACGGTCGGGTGAAAGCGCAGCCCGCCCTTGTACGGGCCAATGGCGCTGTTGAACTCGATGCGGAACCCGCGGTTTACCTGCACGCGGTTCTGGTCGTCGAGCCACGGCACCCGGAACATGATCACGCGTTCGGGTTCCGTCAGGCGTTCGAGAATCCGGTTGTCCTCGTACTCCGGATGGCGCGCCAGGGTCGGCTCCAGCGACTCGAGCACTTCCTGCACGGCCTGATGGAACTCCGGCTCCCCGGGATTGCGCTTCTTCACCAGTTCGAGAATTTCGCTTACGTAAGACACAGTTCCCTCCTTGCTGAATTGCGGTTCGAAAGTAAGAGACACTCCACCCCTCCCCACACATGCCCTGCCTGTCGGGGGAGTATTCGTGAGAACTAAGCCTGCGGGACCAAGATTTTAGAACGATCGGTGTCCCGTTTCAAGAATCTCGTGAATCCCGTCCGGACCCGGGCGGGAGCGGTCCCCGGAACTTCGCTTCCGGGTCTGGAAATACGGGGGGGAAGCTCATCCCCGCAGTTGGGCCTCGGCGCCGGCATCGCGCCAGTAGGGCGCCTCGAACGGTTCGATGTGAACGAGGACGTCGACCACGCCGTCCATTTCGTTCAGGAGGCGCTGTTTCACGGCGGTGGCGATGCCGTGCCCTTCCCGGACGGTCAGCGACGGCGCGACCAGCACATGCACATCGAGCTGCAGACCCGACCCGATATGGCGGGTCCGCAGCTCGTGAATGGACTTGACTCCTTCCGTGGTCTCGATGATTCCGCGCATCACGACCACCTCGGCCTCGCTGGCGCCCGCGTCAGCCAGTTGGCGGAGCGCCGGCCACGTGATCTTCCCCGCGGCGTGCAGCAACAGCACCGAGACCACAATCGCCGCCACGGGGTCGAGGTAAATCCATTCCGGGTGCAGGTGCGACGCCAGGACCGCGAGCGCCACCGGCACCGAACTGAAGGCATCCGAACGGTGATGCCAGGCGTTTGCCAGCACCGCCGAGGACCGTACGCGCGCGCCAACGTGGATGGTGACCCGGTAAAGCGCCTCCTTCGTCACAATCGACAACACGGCGATGGCGAACGCGGGCCAGTTGGGCCGGGCAACCGTGCCGGAGTGCAGCGTCAGGATGGCGCGGTAAATGATCCCAGCCGCGACGCCGGCCAGCACCAGGCCGATCAGGGCGCTCACGAGCATCTCGATCCGCCCGTGGCCGTGGGGGTGATCCTGGTCGGCCGGCGCGGACCAGTAGCGCAGCCCGACCAGGACCGCAACATCCGTCGCCATGTCGGACAGGCTGTGCACGCCGTCGGCCACCAGCGCCTGGCTCGCCGCCATCAGACCAATCAGAAATTTCAGCCCCGAAAGCGCGAGATTGACAGCAAGACCCCAGAGGGTCACCCTCCGGATCTCGCGGGGGGCGTCGATGGCGTTCCTTGCTTGGGATTCGCCCGCCATGGTCAGTTTCCGGTGAGGCCCTTCACTTATTGCGGGTCGCCCTGCTTGATCCACGCCTTGTTGAACGTCGCGTACTTGATCGAGCGGCTGCGCTTGTCCCCGCCGTCCTCGAAATAGCTGTAGGTGCAGTGCAGGTTGCCGTCGCTGCCCTCGATGATCGACGGGTAGTGGAACCGGCCCTTGCCCTCTTCCACCCGTTCCAGGTGCCGCGTCCATTTCCACGTCGCGCCCTCGTCGTCCGACAGCGAGACTGCGAGGCTGTGGCGGCCTTCCGGGAGGTCGTTGTAGATCACGGCCCAGTCGCCATCGCGCAGGGTCATGATCTCCAGCCCCGCGCCCGGGTTGCTGAGCGTCGGATGATCCTGTACCAGGCTCCACCTTTCGCCCCGATCCGTCGACTCGGACACCAGGACGCGCTTCGGAGGCGGACCATTGTCGCGCATGTAGGTCACCAGCGTGCCGTCCTTGCGCCGGGCAAAGCTGGGCTGAATGTTGCCCCCGCCCACGATGGGTTCGCTGAACGACCAGGTCTCGCCCCAGTTGTCCGTGATGGCCACCAGTGAGAACGAGAACCCGTCCGAATACAGGCCCACCAGCATCCGGCCGTCGTCGAGAATGTACGGATGCGCCCGCGTAAACCAGCCCAGGCGGCGCGTGAGCTTGTCGCCGGCCTGCTCCAGATTGTGCGCCTTCCACGCTTCCACTTCTTCGGCCAGTTCTTCGGGAATCTGGATGCTTCCCAGGTAGGCGTCCATCTTTTTCGCGACCGCCTCCGGGAAATCATCGCCCGGCTTGGGGTGCAGCACATACATCATGTCCCATTCCGGCGGGCCATCCGGTTGCATATAGTTCGTCGAGATCTTGTACTTCATCAGGGCGCTTTCCCACGTGTTCGCGAGAATCGTGGGCCACAACAGCCACAACCGCTCCTGCGGATCGATGACCATGCAGCAGTTCGTGTCGGGAAAATCGGGCGTATCGGCCATCAGGAACGGTTCGGACCACGCCGCCGTCCCTTTGACCTTCCGGGCGCCCCGGATCACCACGTCATCGGCCTGCCGCTCGCCCGTGCCGTGGAACCAGCAGACCAGCAGGTCGCCGTTCGGACATTCCACGATACAGGAGCCGTGGTTGTGCCAGTCTTCCAGTGGGAAAATCAGCTCGCCCTGGTGCATCGGTACGTCCGGCGTCGCCGCCGCGGCCAGACACGCCATCGCGATTGCCACTGCCTGCGCGTACATAAACCCCTCCTTCCCCGTATGCGGGACACGATTTCAACCCGGTTACAGCCCAGCCCCGCCCGTCGACCCTGTTGTGCGCCGTCATTATACCGGATTGCGCGTCCGAATACTCCAGCACGTGCCGGCA
>JAAYAQ010000097.1 GCA_012719295.1 Candidatus Hydrogenedentota bacterium
CCGCGGAGGCGGGAGGCCGTTGTCAGGGGCACGCCGTTGGGCAACTGGGCTTTTTCCTCGGAGCGCAGGGTCATGGTGTAGGCCCCTTCGGGTATGGGTTCCGGGCGGGCGCCGAGAATCAGGGGGGCCATGGCGTTGATGCGTTCCATGCGCTGGTCGAGTTCCTGCCACAGATCGCTGAACGTCAGGAAGGGGCCTGTCAGCGTGCGCTGGCAGGAGCCGCCGATCCAGATGGGCACGTTGTGGAACAGGTAGGTGAAAAAGCCCCGGCCCCCGGCCGCGAAGGCCGAGTTGACCATTAACCGGAGCTCGGGGCAGGTCGACCATTCCGGCGCGCCGCTGCCCCAGACGAATCCGGGCGCGACCACCCAGAACTGCTGGCCGCGGCTCAGGTTCAGGTGGGTTTCGACGACTTCCTGCACGCCCCACGAGTTGCGCGAATGGAAGTGGTTGACGCCCACCGCGGCGAAATGGGGCGCGAGGAGCCCCAGTTTGCCGGGATTGCGCGTGGTAATCACGAACGGATGCCGGGGATCGGCTTCGTAGACCAGGTCGCGCACCTGGAGCAGTTTCGGGAGGTCCTGTTCGCGCGGCTCGGTGCTGATCCCCCAGGCGAGCAGCCCCGGCACGTCGGCGTTGGCCCGGACCAGCTCGTCGACGGTGTCCCGCAGCAGGGCGGGGTCGTCCGCGAGGGGCATGCCGTACAGGGGCACGAATCGGACGCCGTATTCGAGCGCGGCGGCGTGCATTTCCTTCCAGTCTTCCCGGGTGAACCGTTCCGCGTTCTCGATGGCGACGCAGTTCTGGTGGTGGCGCACGACGTCTTCGAAGAGCAGTTGCCAATACTCGCTTACGGAAATGCCCATGGTCTGGGCGAGCTGCTGGGCCATCTGGGCGTCGACAAAGACGCCCAGGGGCACGAACTCGTCCAGCACTTCCGCGCGCGGCGGGGGAGCGGAGCACTCGAGCCGGGCGGCGTCGTGTTCACAGGCATCCGCTTCCCGGGGGGTCATGGCGCGGAACCGCACCTCGCGGATCTCCGCGGATTCCGTGGCCCGCACGGTCGAATAGAGGCGTAGAATGAGCGCGTCGAGCTGCGCCGGAAAACCGTTGTGCTGGATTTTGCGCGCGATGGTGCGCCACTGCTGGGTGGAATGCATGGCGTCGAAGGCCAGTCCGCCGGGATACGCCCAGGCACAGGCCAGCCGCGCGTTCTGGCTGGTGCAGCGGCAGGTGATCTCCAGAATGGGGAACCGGTTGAGGTCGATGGGAAACCGGTCGTCGCGCACGCCCAGGGTGCCCAGCGGCACCCAGTAGGTGGGTTCGTCGGAGGCCAGGTAATCGATCCGGCGGACGTCCTCGAATTTGCCTTTCAGTTCGACGGCGTGGTCGGTGCGGCTGCGGGAAACCGGGATGCGCAGCCATTCGGTGAACGCGGGCAGGTCGGTGGTGGTCCAGTGGGCCAGGTCGTCGGGGCCGAACGCAATGTGGTCCGTCTGGTCCCGTTGGGCCTCATCCGGTGCGGACAGGATGGCTTTGAGGTAGCCGGAATATTCGTAGACCATGCAGCGGCTCCTTTTGCGCTCCGCGCGGGACGGTGCTACACGGCGCTGACGCGCGTTTTGCGGCGGCTCGACAGGAATTCGTCGACGAAGACGCCGACCAGAATCGCCCCGCCGATGACCACGTATTCGAGTTCGCTCGGGATATCCAGGATCGTCACGAGGTTGATCAGGACCCGGATCAGGGCGGCGCCCACCACCACCCCCAGAATATTACCGGATCCGCCCCGCAGACTGCAGCCTCCCAGGACGACGCCGGCGACCGCGTAGAGTTCGTAGAAATTTCCGAACGTGGCGGGGCCGATCGAGTTGATGTTGAAGCCGAACAGGAGCGCCCCGATGCCGCAGATGAGCGAGCACATGGTGTAGGCGAAGATTTTGAGGCGCTGCGTGCGGATGCCGCTGAACCGGGCGCTTTCTTCGTTGGCGCCCAGGGCGAAGATGTGCCGGCCGTGGGGCATGAAATGGAAGAAGGCCGCCGTGATGCCCGCAAACACCAGAAAGATGATGAACGGCACCGGCAGGACCGAATGCTCATTGGGCACGAACCCGTTGGCGAGCCAGTTCCAGGTGGGATAGGTCGAGGCCGACCCGAATCCCTGGGTGGCGTCCTGCGCGATGACGCGCGCGAACCCGCGGTAGAAAAACAGGCCACACAGGGTCACGACGAAGGGTTGAATCCGGGCTTTGGTGATCAGCAGGCCGTGCCACAGGCCGATCAGGGCCGACAAGCCCAGCACGAACGGCATGACCACCCACGGGCTGTAGCCCTCGCCCTTGTCGAGCAGAAAGGCCGCGAGGGTGGCGATCAGGGCCACCACGCTGCCCGCCGACAGGTCGATGCCGCCCGTGATGACCACGAACGCCTGCCCGAGGCTCAGGATGCCGAACAGCCCGATCAGGGGCAAAAGGCTGCGCGCGTTTCGCGGGGTCAGAAAGTTGACGGTCCCGTTCTGGACATATTCCCAGATGCACGCGATGACGATCAGGCCGGCGAGCAGCCCGGCAAGCCCGAGGACCTTTCTCACGATTTGCCCGTCTGCTCCTTGAGTTGCGCCCAGAATTCGGCCACGGTGTCCTGGGTAATGGTTTTCACCGGGACGATGATGCGCTGGTCTTGCGGCACGCGCGACCGGTCGCCCCGGGCGAGTTCGACGAGCAGTTTCACGGACTGGTAGCCGAACTCGAAGGGCTGTTGCACGATGGTGCCGGCAATGTGGCCTTCCTGAACGCCCTGGAGGGTCTCGGCCTCTTCATCAAAGCAGACGATCTGGACCTCGCCCAGTTTTCCGGCGGCGCGCACCCCGCTGAGGATGGCCGGGCCGTTATAGCTCCACAACCCCACCAGGCAGTCGAGCTCGGGGTGGGTCGTGATGGCGTCCTGGGCGTTGGCCTTGGCCTTCATGCGATCGGTCTCGTCGGTGCGGGTGTCAATGATGGTGATGTTGGAACCCTGGAGGGTGTCTTCAATGCCCTTCTTGCGGTCCTGCGCGTTCTGGGCGTCGAGGGTGCCGACGAACAGCATGATCTCGCCGCCCTCCGGCAGGGATTTCTTGAGCAGCTCGCCCGCGGCCACGCCCGCCTGGTAGTTGTCGGTGCCGATGTAGCAGATGCGGTTGCTGTTCGGCGCATCCGAATCCTGCGTGACCAGGTTCACCTGGGCGGCCGTCTCGTTGAGCAGGGCCGTCTGGTTTTCGGGGTCCTTGGGGCTGATGGCGATGCCCGTGACGCCGCGGGTGATCAGGTCCTGCACGATCTGTTTTTGTTCCTGGGCCGTGCCCTGGGGCGGGATTTTGAAGAGGACGTCGCAGCCCAGCTCCCCGGCGGCTTTTTCGGTGCCGGCCTGGGCGATTTTCCAGAAATCCGACGCGTTGTTGGTTACGAAGGCGACGGTGATCGTTCCGGCTCCCCCGGCGGCGGCTCCCCCGGCCGGTTGCCGGTCCGGGCCGCCGCATCCGGCAATCGCTACGGCCGTCATCAGGAGACCTATCCCCAGCGTACGCATCGCTCATCCTCCCCCAGGTTGAGATCGCATCATGTTGAGACGTTAGTGTACACAGGAACCGAAACCGGTGCAAAAAGACCAGGCTCAGCCCATCGGCAGGCCGAACCGCCGGTCCGCGGGGTTGTGCGGGCGTTTCGGGCCTGCGATAATGCCGCCCGTCATTCCCCCGCACCATGAACAGGAGTACAACCGATGCGGAAGAGCACACTTCTACTGGCAGGATCCCTGGCGCTGGCGGGCGCGATGCGCGGAGGCTTCGCGGCCGAACCGCCGGCCCCCTGTGCGCCGGTGCCGACGCCCGAACAGCTCGCCTGGCAGCGCGACGAACTGTCCCTGTTTGTCCATTTTACGGTGAACGCGTTCACGGACCGCGAATGGGGCGACGGCACCGAAGCCCCGGCGATCTTCAATCCGGCCGAACTCGATTGCGAACAGTGGGTGCGGGTGGCGAAGGAAGCGGGGTTTAAACTCGTGATCCTGACCACGAAACACCACGACGGATTCTGCCTGTTCCCGAGTGACTACACGGAGCACGACATCGCGAACGCCGCGTGGAAAGACGGCCGGGGCGATCTGGTGCGCGAATTCGTCGATGCCTGCCGGAAACACGGGCTCAAAGTCGGCTTTTATCTGTCGCCGTGGGACCGTCACGAGCCCAAATACGCGGACAACGCCGCGTACGATGAACATTTCCGCAACCAGCTCACCGAATTGCTCACGCGGTATGGCGCCGTGTCGGAAGTGTGGTTTGACGGTGCGGGCGGCGAAGGCCATGTCTACGACTGGCCGAGTTACTACGCCCTGATCCGCAAGCTCCAGCCCAAGGCCCTCATCGCTATCTGCGGGCCCGACATCCGGTGGGTGGGCAACGAGGACGGGTTCGCTCGCGAAGACGAATCCAGCGTGCAGGTGCGCGACGGCCAGGAAATCTGGTATCCCGCCGAGTGCGACGTTTCCATCCGTCCCGGCTGGTTCTGGCACAAGCAGCAGGACGATCAGGTCAAGAGCCTCGAACACCTCCTCGACATCTATTACCGGTCGGTGGGACGCAACAGCGGGCTGCTGCTCAATGTGCCGCCCAACGACAAAGGCCTGTTCTGCGAGCTCGACATCCGGCGGCTGAAAGAATGGCGCGCGGCGCTCGACGAAACGTTCGCCACCGATTTCGCCGCGGGCCGGCCCGCCGTGGCCAGCAATGTCCGGGGCGGCGACGAGGCATTTGGTCCCGCCCGGGCCCTCGACGGCGACATCGACACCTACTGGGCAACCGACGACGACGTCCGGACGGCGTCGCTCGAGGTGGATCTCGGTGCGCCCGCGACCTTCAACGTTTCCCGCGTGCAGGAATACATCCCGCTGGGCGAGCGGGTGCGCGGATACACCATCGAAGCGTGGCAGGACGGCGCCTGGAAGGAAATCGTGAAAGGCACCACGGTCGGACACAAGAAACTCGAACGGTTTCCGGACGTTACCGCGCAGAAGGTGCGTCTGACCGTCACCGAATCGCGCGCCTGTCCTCTGATCGCCGGGTTTGGGGTGCACTACGCCGCCCGGTGACGTTTTCGGCCCGTACAGGCGGTTTGACCTGCACGGCGGTAAACGGTAAGCTACTCGTTCTGTCTGTTCTGTGGCGCAGTCCGATTACGCGGTATTTCTGGGCATATTCATGGCGGTTCGAGACAGCATCAGCATCATTATGACGGCCCTGCTGGCGGTCGTGCTGGCCTCGTGCGGCGGGGACGGGTCCGTCGTCGAGATCACGCGGACCCGCACCGTGGAATTCCTGCCCAAACCGCCCGGGCCCAACGCCACCAGCGCGCAACGGTTCGGTTACGAGCACACGGCGGCCATGCCGTCTCCGCACGGCGCGGCGCCCGCGGCGGAAGCGGCGGAACTCCCGTTCACGTGGACCGCTCCCGAGGGCTGGCGCCCGGCGGCGGACCGTCCCATGCGCGTCGTGACGTTCACTGCCGGTCCGAACCAGGAAGCGGAATGCTACGTCACCATCCTGGGCCAGGGCGGCGGCGGCGCGGCCGCGAACATCAACCGGTGGCGGGAACAGATGGGCCAGCAACCGCTCACGGAAGCGGAGGTGGCCGCGCTGCCCGTCATCGATGTGCTCGGGAAACCGTCGCCCTGGGTCGAGGTCCGGGGCACGTTCACGGGCCCGTCGGGCGCGGCGGTGGACGACGCGCTCCTGCTCGGCCTGGTGTGTCCGGTCGACCCGTTCAGCGTATTCGTAAAGATGACGGGCCCGGCGAGCGTGGTCGAGCCGCAGCGCGACGCGTTCCTGGCGTTCTGCACATCCCTCACATGGAGCCCCGCCGCGAACTCATGAAGGACCTCCTGCGCAATCTTTACCGGTTTCTGTCCTCGTACGGGCTCTCGTGCGTGCTGTTTTTCCTGCTGTTTCTGCTGACGCTCATGGGGACGCTCGAGCAGATCCACCTGGGCCTCTTCGACGTCCAGAAAAAGTACTTCGAGTCGGTGTTTTTGATCCACGAGCTGTTCGGCGTGCTCCCGATCCCTCTGCCGGGGGCGTACCTGGTCATGTCGGCGCTGGCGGTGAACCTGTTCCTGGGCGGGATCGTCCGCGCGCGCAAGGGCCCTGCCCATTGGGGCGTTCTACTCGGACACATCGGCATCGTGGTGCTGCTGCTCGGCGCGGGCATCCAGTACCGGTATTCGGAGAGCGGCAACCTGACGCTGTACGAGGGGGAGCAGTCCAGCGAATTCGAGAGCTACTACGAGTGGGAGCTGGCGATAGCCGACGCGTCGGGCGATGGATCCTTTACGGAGCATATCATCCCCGGGCGCCAGTTCATGCACGCCGGCGCGCGGACGTTCCGCAGTCCGGCCCTGCCGTTCGAGGTGTGTGTCGAGAGGGCGTTCCGCAACAGCCTGCCCCAACCCGTGAAGCCCGGCGACACGCCCGCGGGACCTGTCGTGGACGGGTTCACGCTGGTCTCCCTGCCCCCCGACAAACAGGCCGAACGCAACGCGGCGGGGGTCTACGTGACGATCCGGCCTGCGTCCGGCGAGGCGACCGAGGCCATTCTCTGGGGCGTGTCGCCGGTTCCGCTGACAGTCGAGATGGACGGGAAACCCTGGGTGATTGATCTCCGTAAGGAACGGTTTCAGCTGCCGTTTGCGGTGGCGCTGGACAAATTCACCCACGAAATGCACCCCGGCACCCAAATGCCCCGGAAATTCGAGAGCGACGTGCGCAAGGTAGAGAACGGCATCGAGCAGAGCGTCACCATCAGCATGAACGCCCCTCTCCGCCATCGCGGCTACACCTTGTACCAGGCCTCGTGGGGACCGCCGGACGCGGGACCCGGCGAACCGCTGTTTTCGGTGTTCGCCGTGGTGAACAATCCGGCCGACCAGTTCCCGCTGTACGCCTGCATCATCATCAGCGTGGGCCTGTGCGTGCATTTCGCGCGGAGCCTGGTGCTCTACCTGCGCGAGCAGAGTGAAGGCGCGGCATCATGAAACGGCGGTTTACCATCCTAACGGCCTGTGCGATGTGCGCGGCGGCGGTGTGCGCGTTCGCGCAACACCCGCCCCTGCCCGCAGAGGCGCCGCCCGCGCGCTGGGACCGGGAAACGCTGGAACTGTTTGGCGCGCTGCCCGTGCAGGACGGCGGCCGCATCAAGCCCATGGCCACGTTGGCCGCGTTCAAGCTGCTCAACCTGCGCGGCATGCGGTCGTGGCGCGGTCCCGAACGGCCGGGCGACAACCGCCGGGAACGGATGCTCGCGGGCATGACGCATCCCGAACTGGCGCCGGTCGAATGGCTCATGGACACGCTGTTTTACCCGCGCGCCGCGGCGTCGTATCCGGTGTTTCTGGTGCATTCCGACGAAGTGGCGGAGGCCATAGGCGTGCCGCACCAGGGCAAGAAGAAACGCGACCGGTACTCGTACCTGGAACTGCTGCCGGGACGCACGAAGCTGTTCCAGCTCGCCGACCAGTATGCGGCCCGTTCCGGAGGCGAACTGACGGGGCTGCAGCGGCAGATCACCCATCTCGCCCACAATGTGGCGGATTACGAATCGCTGTTGTCGTTTTTTGATTTCGCCCGCGAAACCTACCCCACCCGGGCCACCGAAGGTTTGCGCCTGATCTTCACCGAGGAAGATCAGACCCGCTACAGCGATGTGCTGCGGCGCGCGCCGCTGCTCGCGTCGGTCATTCACACGCTGAACACCGCGGAAGGCGGGGAACTCAGCGCCGAAAAACGCGAGGCCGAGCTGGCCGCCCTGCGCGACCTGCTGGGGCGCGTCGACCGCTTCGGGTCGTCCGCAAAGGGCATTGCGCTGCTGCCGCCGCTGTCCAACGGTTCGAGCGAGCAATGGGTGTCGCCGGGGGACGTGGTGGCGGAGGCGTTCATGGCCGAGGAGCCTCCCGAGGCGCACCTCGCGCTGGCGGAATCCCTCGAGACCCTGGCCGCGTCGGTGGATGACCGGTCGGCGTTCAAAGAGCGCCTGCGCGGCGTGCACGGCGAACTGGTGGGCCGGGCCGCGGAACGGGGGGAATACCGCAGGGTGCCGCTGGAGATGTCGTTTTACCGGTATCAGCTCATCGGGCGCAGCCTGACGCTGTTTATCCTGTGTTTCGTGCTGGTGGCGCTCACGTGGCTCAAGCCCGGCTGGCGGCGGCTGACAGCCGCCGCGCCGTATGCGCTGCTGGTCCCGACGGCGCTGCTGGCGGCGGGCATCACGATGCGGTGCATTATCCGCGGGCGGCCGCCGGTTACCACGTTGTACGAGACGATTCTGTTCACTACGGCCGTGTGCGTGGCGCTGGCCATCGCCATCGAACTGATGAACCGCCGCCGCATCGCCGTGTCGCTGGGCGCCGTGCTGGGCGTGGCCGGCATGTTTATCGCCAACCGCTATGAACTCAAGGAAGGCGTCGACACCATGCCCAGCCTGGTCGCGGTGCTCGACACCAATTTCTGGCTGTCTTCCCACGTCACGACCATCGTCATGGGCTACGGGGCGGCCCTGCTCGCCGCGGCCATCGGACACGTCTACATCCTGGGGCGGGTGCTGCGCGTCCGGAAGAACGACGACGAGGTCTATGCGGGCATTTACCGCATGACCTACGGCGTAATGGCGTTCGGCCTGCTGTTTTCCGTGGTTGGAACGGTGCTCGGCGGCATCTGGGCCAACGAGAGCTGGGGCCGGTTCTGGGGATGGGACCCCAAGGAAAACGGCGCGCTCATGATCGTGCTGTGGATGCTCATTCTTTTCCACGCCCGGCGCGGCGGCTATATCCAGGGGCTCGGTTTCAACATGGGCGCGGTCGTGTGCGGCATGGTGGTGGCGTTTTCGTGGTGGGGAGTGAACCTTCTCGGCGTCGGCCTTCACAGCTACGGGTTCACCAGCGGCATCTTCCGCGTGCTGGTGGGGTTCTACGTTCTCGAGACGCTGGTGGTGTTGTTGGGGTGTTTTGTGTGGCTGCGCGACCACGGCTACCTGGCGCCCGCCGAATCGACGCCGTGACCCCGCCCGGGCCAGCGCGATGTTGACCCCGTCCGGAAATGGCGATACCGTATGTGCAGGACTGCCTTCCGAACACGGATTTTTCACCATAAAGGAGCGGTGTAATGAAACGACAGCTTGATCGACGTGAGTTCTTGAAATCCGGATCGCGGGCGGGCGCCGGCATGGTGTTCGCGGGCGCGGCCCTGGCGCAGGCGGACGCCCCGCAGCCTCAGCCCGCGCCGCAACCCCAGCCCGCGGGAGCGCCCGTGCGCATCGGGCTCGTGGGCTATGGCAAGCGCGGCCGTTCGCTCATCAGCACGCTGAACGCGCTGGGGCCGGACGTTGAGATCCGCGCCATCTGCGACGTGCTGCCCGAGCGCGTCGCCGAAGCCCAGACCGCGCTCGAGGGCATGGGACGTCCCAAACCCGCCGGTTATGCCCAGGGCGAGGAAGACTTCCGGCGGCTGTGCGAGCAGGAGGACCTCGACATCGTGATGAACGCCGCGCCGTGGCACTGGCACGTGCCCATCTGCGTGGCCGCCATGGAAGCCGGCAAACACACCGCGACCGAGGTGCCCGCCGCGGTGACCGTCGAGGAATGCTGGCAACTGGTCGATACGGCCGAAAAAACGGGCAAACACTGCATCCTGCTGGAAAACTGCTGCTATTTCCGCAACGCCATGATGGTCCTGAACATGGTGCGCAAAGGGCTCCTGGGCGAAATGCTTCACGCGGAAGCGGGGTACCAGCATTACCGGATCGCCAACAACGTTTTCGACGCGGAAGGCAACCTGCTGTGGTGCGGGGAGCACGAGGCGCGGCGCGACGGCTGCCTCTATCCCACCCACCAGGTCGGTCCGGTGGGGCAGTGGATGAACATCACCCGCGGCGACCAGTTCGCGTACCTGGTGTCGATGAGCAGCAAATCGCGCGGACTCAACCTTTTCGCGGCGAAACATTTCGGGCCGGAGCATCCCCTGGCGACGCGGGAATACGCGCTGGGCGACATCAACACGACCCTGATCCGCACCGAGAACGGGCTGACCATCACCCTGTACCACGATACGCAGGCCCCGCGCCCCTACGACCTGATCTACCGCGCCCAGGGCACCAACGGCCTGTACATGGGCACGCTCGACAAGATTTTCATCGAGGGCCGGAGCCAGGGCGACCAGTGGGAGGATATCGCCCCCTACCTGGAAGAATATGAACACCCCCTGTGGAAAGCGCTGCAACAGAACGCGCTCGGACACGGCCACGGCGGTGGTGATTACATCATGATGTACCGCCTGATCCGGTGCCTTCAGGCGGGCATCGAACCCGACTCGGACGTCTACGACGCGGTCGCCTGGAGCGTGATCGCGCCGCTCAGCGAGATGTCCGTCGCCGAGAAGAGCCGGCCGGTCGATTTCCCCGATTTCACGCGCGGCAAATGGCGCGAACGGCAGCCCCTGGGCATTGTCGAGGCGTGAGCCGGGGGCCCGGCGGCAGCAACGACGCGGTTTACCGTATGGCAACGGGCGGGTGTTTGAGCCCCCGCCCGTTTTTTCTTCGCAGGGCGTGTTACGGAACGGGGTCTTGCCGGGACGCGTAGTAGGCGCTCAGCGGGTCGCCTGAAAGCGCCTGTTCGGGGAGCCCCGCCGCGCCGCCCGGGGCGCAGGTCGCGACCACGCTGATTGGCTCGGGCCCAAACACGACGTTTCCCCATACCATTCCGCGCGC